>JAUWXV010000260.1 GCA_030616165.1 bacterium
AATGAATTACAACTCCAAGGTCGGTTTTTTGGCTTTATTAATGTGTCTATGTTTATTAGCCGTTCCTTGTTTTTCTCAGGTAGGTGACCAGGAGAAAAATATTGATGAAAAAGTGGAAAAACTTCTCGCAAGCTACAGATGGAGAGATATGAATGTTCCTGAAGTTGATGGAAAGGCATTGTATGACATAATCATCAAAAATAAATACAAGAAAGCCCTTGAAGTTGGTACATCTACAGGTCATTCAGGGATATGGATTGCCTGGGCGCTCAGCAAAACAGGAGGAAAACTCATTACGATTGAAATCAATAGAGGACGTTATAATCAGGCTTTAGAAAATTTTAAAGAAGCCGGTCTCAGTGAATTTATAGATGCCAGGCTTGCTGATGCTCATGAACTTGTACCTGAACTTCAAGGTCCCTTCGATTTTATTTTTATAGATGCGGATAAGGATTGGTACACAAATTATGCAAAATCATTGGTGCCTAAACTTGAAGTCGGTGGGTGCTTGACTGCCCACAATGTATCTGATTATGGATCAGGACGTTGGGGCAGAAGGGGCCGTGGTATGACAGGAGGTTTTCTTGATTATATGAGAAGCTTACCTTATATAGAGACGAGTTTCGCCAGTGGAAGGGGTTCTGGGCTTTCGGTTAGCTATAAAAGAGAGGATAAATAAGTTAAATATAAAGGCGTGCATCTGTTCAGGTAGTTCACAGAATAGTACGAGGAACAATGAAAGCCTATTGCTGAGAAATCCAATCTTTTCTGTGCTACAGGTTTTTTAGCAGTGAATTGTAGAACCCCATTTTTGGGCTTCGTATGATAAAGCTCCCTTATATTTATTTTTGTTGAACAAATATTTGGGAGTTAATATACCTTTCATTTAAATTTAAACATTCTACTGTTATTAATCGTAATTAAATACTTCCCTGAAATCTTATCTATTCCTGTTTCATTAACTTTTACATAATAAACAAAATATACACGAATTCCCTTTTTATATTTTTTATCCATTTCGGAGCATTAAATAGAATTGTATTTATAAATGTTTCCGTTTTTAGAATTTATCTTTTGCAGTTGGTCAATTTTTCTCAAAGCATAAATTTTGAAAATAAATCTTGATTTTTTTCTAATTAAATAGTAGAATTATAATAGTATTGAATTATAATGATGAACAGTAATTCATCTACAGTTCGATGATAGGAGTAAATTCCAAGTGAAGGAAAAATCGAGAAGACAATTTATTAAGTCATGCTTTTATGCGGCAATATCAGGACTAAGCCCTGCCTTTATCTCCCTATGTGCTGGATGCAAAAAAAATGAAAAATCAACTTCCCTGCCTGACATCCCTGGCCATGAGAATAAGGAACAGCCCGTAGTTGCAGGAACAGCGAAAAATAATCCCGATTTTGAACCTGCTTATTTGAAACTACACAGAAGCGGAGAGTTGAAAAAGAGAGGGAAAGAGCTATGGGATATAATGGAAAGTTGCAGGTTATGTCCAAGAGAGTGCGGAGCCAGTCGTCTTGATGGGAATGAGGGATTCTGTCATGCTTCATCTCAACTTGAGATTTCATCTTATCATCCACATCACGGAGAAGAAAAACCTCTCCGTGGAACAGGCGGTTCCGGAACCATATTTTTAACAAATTGTAATCTTAGATGTGTTTTTTGCATAAACTGGGAAATCAGCCAAGGAGGAATAGGAGAGCCAAAAAGCATTGAAGATATGGCGGATATGATGCTCGAACTTCAAAAAACAGGATGCCATAATATTAATTTTGTTACACCGACCCATTACTCTCCGCATATTGTTCTTGCAGTTGATATTGCAGCAGGTAAAGGTTTGCGAATTCCTATAGTATACAATACCAGCGGATTTGAACGTCTGGAGATATTGAAAAGGCTTGATGGTATAGTCAATATTTACCTGCCCGACTTCAAGTATTTCGATGGCGAAATGTCAGCAAAATACTCATCGTATGCAGAGACCTATCCCGAGTTTGCAAAAGCGGCTCTGCTCGAAATGCACCGTCAGGTAGGAGTGGCAAAACCTGCTGATGATGGTCTTATGTACAAAGGGCTGATGATACGTCATCTGGTAATGCCGAACAGAGTCAGTGGAACAAAGAATGTGATTGAATGGATAACTGAAAATCTTCCTAAAGAAACTTATTTTAACATTATGTCGCAATATAGACCGATATATAAAGCATTTGATTATCCAGAGATCGCCCGGAGAATAACCCGCAAAGAATACAATGAAGCCTTAAAATGGGCGAAAGAATCAGGCCTCACAAATCTTGACATCCAGGGATTCCCGTTTTAGAGAAATTTATTCAATTACTATAAAGCTCTTCTTGAACATAGTGTTTATTAATAAGCGGTTAAGAAAAGGAGTGCGAACAGTATTCAACACTGCGTAACTAATGCAGGCTGTCGCTGATGACATTAGGGATGAAAAAGGTTATATGTAATTACGCTTGTTTTTGCTCTCTGTTAGTATTATCACAATAAGAGAAAAAGCCCAAGTCCAACATCCATCAAATCAAACCTTAAAACCTTTACTCTCTGTTCATCTGCGTTTCCTCGTTTCATTTTCCTAAATCCCAAATCACGGAACAATTTGCAGGAGATTCTGGATTTCCGAATTATAAAAGTTTTCCATAGTTACTGACTCTACCCCCGTATCTATATATTCAGGTACATCTTTTCCTTTTATCACCTCCATTGCAGTTTTTACACCAAGATAGCCCATAGCAAAAGGGTCCTGAACAATCAGTGCCTGCATGACACCTGATTTCAGGGCTTCGATTTCATTCTCAGCAGCATCAAAAGCAACTAATTTCACAATTCCCTGTAAGCCTCGTCCAATCAAAGCTTGTGCACAGCCAATCGCACCTGCCTCATTTGCTGCGAAAATCCCCGCAATGTCAGGAAATGCAGTGAGAACATCCTCTGTTATAGACATCGCTGCTGCTACATCATTTTGATTATACTGAACAACTACTAATTCTATTTCGGGATATTTCTTCAATTCTTCTCTGAATCCTTTTTCTCTGTCTATCTGTGAAGAAGCACCAGGTACCGATGGGAAACAGGCAACTTTACCTTTTTTGCCGATTAAATCCGATAAAACACCTGCTGCTTTTTCTCCTCCAAGAACATTATCCGTGGCAATAAAACATTTTGGTATATCTGAATCAACATCCGAATCGATAGTTATAATAGGTATTCCTTTAGCGTTTGCTTTTTCAATTACCGTCACAAGTGCTTTTACGTCGCAGCTTGCAAGAACAATAGCATCAACATTTTTATTAATATAATTTTCAACTATTGCAATCTGAGCAGGTATATCAGTTTCAAGTGCAGGACCATTCCAGACGATGTCTATTCCAAACTCTCTTCCCGCAGAATCCGCGCCTGCCTTAACCGTGAGCCAGAATGAATTAGTCAATCCCTTCGGGCTGACCAAAAACTCCAGTCTTTCAACATCGGATTGAGAACATGAAAAACAAGACGAATAAATAAAAATAAACAGTATTGTTTTTAAATAATTTATCATGGTGATACTATCAAAAAATTGTTTAGAAACCAAAATAAACATGAATTGCTATTGTATATTTATCATAATATACTAAATTTTTCTTATTTTTTATTATATTTTTCAAATAATAAAGAAACTCGATTCTTGCTCACTCTTAATGTTGTCACAAACAGCGTAAAAATAAATTTTTAGTCGTGAAAAAGGTTGTAAAAAGTTTTTAATACAGTTATAAATTTTTATTGCAAAATAAATTTTATTGATTTAAATTAAAGTTGTATTATATGAACGATTATTAATAAAGAATTAATCCAAAATTTTACTTAATAAAAGAAGTATCTAAAATTTCTGGTTCTTGAATTGAAACACAGCTGTTCCTTAAACCTGTATTCTGTTTTGTGGTTTCTATAACTTAATATAAACAAAATCTCGTAATAAGAAACAACTTTTTTATAAATTATTAAGGTAAATAAAGAAAGCTTTATTTAAAAAGTTCTTATAATCGACCAAACAATGAATGAACAAAGAAAATTAGCCGCTATCATGTTCACTGACATTGCCGGCTATACCGCCTTGATGGGAAAAGATGAACAGAAGGCAATGCAAATTCTCCATAAGCATCGTAATGTGCTGATGCCACTAATCAAGCAATTCAACGGTGAATGGTTAAAAGAGATGGGTGACGGCACTCTTTCGAGTTTTTACAGCGCCGTAGATGCGGTAAACTGTGCGATGGAGATTCAACGCTCATTAAAAGACGACCCTGATCTTAATATTCGTATCGCTATTCATGTTGGTGAAGTGATATTAAAGGGAAAAGATATGTATGGTGATGCGGTTAATGTAGCTTCCAGAATTGTACCATTAGCTCCGCCCGGCGGGATTTGTATCTCCGAAAGGGTATATTCTAATATCAAAAACCAACCTGGTATCAAAACTCATTCAATTGGCAAACATAATCTTAAAAATGTTGATGAAGAGATAGAAATTTATTCCGTCGATATAGACGAAGATATTCTTCAACAAAATGAAATTTCTATTCCCGGTGAACCTGCTCCGGAGGGGGAAAAATCTCAGGATGATGTTGGTCTTGCAGCGGAAGATAATCTCCAGCAGTTTAGTAGTTTACTTCTTAAAGGTTCTATAGAAGAAGCCGTTCAGTTGCAGCGCCAGGATAAATTTAATGATAAAGATATTTTACCGCACGTAAAGGATGCGTTTATAACTCACAAACAAGCCGGCAATTTCCGACATGCTTTCGAGATAGCAAAGCGGTTTAAATTTATCCAAGAAGATCCAAAGCCAATCTGCATTGAAGAATGGAATCGACTTAATAATGAAGGAAAGTTTGAAGTGGCGGCTCAATGGGCTAAAGAACAAGGTTTATCCAATGTGGAAATAGAGCGGTCCTCAATCATGGCATATAAAAAATACATCCAGGATGGAAAGGTGGAACCCGCACTGCGGATTCTGGACGATTATAATCTCAATAAAGAAAATTTACTCAGCGAAACAATCGCAGAATTTGACCGTGCATATACATCCGGAGAATATTACAAAGCGGCGTTTCTCGGGAAAAAGTTTAATCTTTCAGAAAATCGAACTTTTACATCTGCGATTCAAGCATGTACTTCTGC
>JAUWXV010000311.1 GCA_030616165.1 bacterium
CATAACTGTGAAGTTCGAACCATCCGATTTTAAAAAGTATGGGATGCATAATTAATACTTTAACCTATTAATAGAAATGTTTATTAACAAACCTACCATAGCCAAAAATGAAATCATCGCAGAACCACCATAAGTCATAAACGGAAGAGGAATACCCGTGACGGGAAGCAGACCAACTGTCATACCAATATTCACGAAAATATGAATAAGAAATATTGAGGAAATGCCCACAGCAATATATCCTGCAAATCTATTTTTACAAAACGAAGCAACGTTGATTCCATGAATAATAATCATCAAATATAGTCCAAGAATTGTTATTACTCCTAAAAATCCAAATTCTTCACCGAAAACTGAAAAGATAAAATCTGTATGCTGTTCGGGTAAAAATCTAAGATGACTTTGAGTTCCGTGTAAAAAACTCTTCCCCCTAAATCCACCTGACCCAATTGCTGTTTTGGATTGCAATATCTGATATCCTGCACCTCTTGGATCCATTCCAGGATTCAAAAAATTTTTTATCCTCTCCTGCTGATATGGTTTAAGTCTATTCCACAAATAGGGAGCAGTGATGCCTACTGCCAAATTTACCATATAATTCAATATCGTTACCCAAAGCCTCTTTTTTGAAAGATAAAGAATTATAGTTAATATTACCATCCAAATAAGGAAAATATAAATTCTTGAAGTAGAAAGAGATATAGCAACAATGCTGATAAATGGGGCAATAATTACAAAAAGAGAAAAGATAGGGAGGTCTGCCCAGAATAAAAGTGGAAATAAAAAGAGGGCAAAAATTAGACTTGTCCCGAGATCGGGCTGTTCTCTTATCAAAATCATCGGAATAGAAACTATCACAAATGATATGATAATATCTTTTACATTATTCTGAGATATTTTACTTTCGGCAAGAAATCTGGAAAGAGCAATTATAGTGGTAATCTTGGCAAACTCCGAAGGTTGAAATTGAAATCCAAATAAGTAAATCCATCGGGATGTCCCTGAAGTATCTTTATCTATAAAAAAAACCATTATAAGTAAGAATATCCCGAATATATAAAGTGTATAACTCAATGCATAAATAACCCTAATAGGAATAAAAATCATAACAAACATAACTATCAATCCGAGAATTACCCATGTTATCTGCTTATAAACTAAAGAACTTGTCTCCGAAGTTACAACAGGATATGTTGAACTGTATAGGGCTAAAAGGCCAGCGACTATTATTAATAATACCGGTATAAGAAAAATAAAATCAATATTTTTTATAAATGATTTTCTTTTCATCAGTTATAAATTTTTATGACAGCAGAAAATATTGTTATTATTTTTGGATTTTTTCAATTTTTTTTAGCAATAATTACATTATCTCTAAAATATTTCGTTAAGAACTTTCTTGCTATAGGAGCAGCAACAGCTCCTCCAATGCCGCCGTTTTCCACAAGTATAGAAAATGCAATAACGGGATTATCAACAGGGGCAAATCCTATAAACCACCCGTGATCTTCACCGTGTGGATTTTGGGCAGTGCCAGTTTTTCCACCAATATTTATCCCGGGTATTTTTGCAGCTCTGCCTGTCCCCTTTTCACCATTTACAACCCTATACATACCATCTTTAATAATTTTAAATACATATTCTGAAACTTCGGATATGGTGTCAGATTTTACCTCTATCAGACTTCTATTTTTTGTTTCATTGTCTTCAATAAATTTTGCCAGATGCGGCTTATAATATATCCCCTCATTCCCAATAGTCATAGCAAAAGCAGCCATTTGCAGTGGGGTCACCAAGATATCACCTTGACCTATTGCCATATTAACGAGGTTTCCATCTGTCCATCCCTCTTCTTCATAAATCCTGTCCATATATTCTCTTGTGGGAATATTACCAGCCTTTTCTTCTGATATATCTATTTCTGAAATTTCACCAAATTTAAAAAGTTCTGCATATTTTGCCCAAACATCGATACCAATTTCAAGACCTAATTGATAAAAATATACGTTGCAAGAGCGTTCGAGTGCCTGGAGCAAATCCAGTTTTTCGTGAGCAGTATTCCTGAAACAAGAGAATATTCTTCTTCCCAGTCGAAAGTAGCCTGGACAGGTACAAGTCCAATCTGTTGTTATAATATTTTCATTAAGGGCAGCAATTGCCGAAATCAATTTAAATGCTGAGCCGGGTGGATATTCACCAACTGTCGCCCTATTAATCAATACATGAGAGGTGTCCTCAGAGAGTTTTTTCCATTCTTCAACAGTAAAATTCCTCGAAAAGAAATTTGGGTCATAATCAGGTTTGCTGACCAACGCCAATATTTCCCCATTCTTAGCATTCAAAACAACAATACTCCCCTTTCCCCCTTCCAAAAGTTCTTCACAGTATTTCTGAAGTGGGAGGTCAATTGTCAAATAAATATTTTTCCCTTGAACAGGTTGAATATTCTGGCGTTCGGAGATAAAACTTTCTATTTCTCTCCCAAGGGCATCGACTTGAATATATTTATACCCTTTATTACCGTGAAGTATCTTTTCATATTCCTTTTCTATCCCCATCTTTCCGACTATATCACCAGGTTGATAATGATCTTCCCCTAATGAAGCAATCTCCTTTTCATTAATCTCTCCAATATATCCTAAAATGTGAGAAACTCTAACTCCGGAAGGATAATATCTTTTAGGCTCAGTTTGATAAACTACTCCCGGCAGGTCAAGTTTATTTTCTTCAAGCATTGAAAGTCCGACAAAATCAATCTGCCCGATAAGTTTTACAGGATTAAATACCATTCCGGTATTTTTGATTTTTTCTTCAATGATACCAAGTTTTACAAACTTGTTCTTTACAAAAAAAGGAATTACGTTTTTCGATCTACTTACTTCATAGGGAATTAATGATACTGAGAATGCAGGTCTGTTATCAACTATAAGATTCCCATTCCTATCATAAATGAGCCCTCTGGCAGGTTCAACAAGAACCTCCCTTATCCTATTCTGTTCGGAACGGCTCAAATATATTTCATTACTCAATATTTGCAGACTAAAAAATTTGCATATAAGAATTATAAATAAAATTGAAATAAATAATGCAAAAATTAATTTATTCCTGTTAAGTTTTACTCTTACTTCGTCCAAATTTTTTCCCTGATTTTAGTTACTTTTTTAAAATATAAAAAATCATCATACCAACAATTGTTGTATATATACTGGTTGGTAAAACATTTCTTATTAACATAGAAAAAATATTAATTTCGGAACCAAAAGTGTATATATAAAGAGATAAAAAATTATGTATTAAACAGCCCCCTAAAAGGACTAATAAAAAAAATAAATCATTCCATTTTCTTTTACTTTTCTGAAAGAAACCAAAATAAAAACCGATAATAGATTTTGTAAGTGATGAAAGTCCAATAAATCCACCACCTAAAAATCCTAATCCTTGAATTAATCCTACTGAAAAACCAACTATTGTAGCATATACACCTCCAAAGTTAAATCCAAAAAATATCAAAATAATAATAA
>JAUWXV010000101.1 GCA_030616165.1 bacterium
TCCAAATGACTAAATGTCAAAACTTGTGTATTTATAGTTATTTTGATATTTGGATTTTGAGCTTGATTTGACATTTGGATTTTGACATTTGACATTAAATATTCTATTTTCTACTAATATAGAAGAATTATTAGTTAAAGGATTAAGAAATCACCTCACTGGTTAAAATGGGTTTCTTTAAATATAAGAGTATAATAAATCTTTTATACAATCACTAAAGCAATAAATTAATATAATTATATCAAATATTCAATCTATTTTTTTCAAACTTGGATTTAATATGATATAATATTATATTTTTCTATTGATATTTTTTAATAATTTAGGTAAATTTATAAAAATAATAAAATTGGGAGCAATAAATGATTCAAGAAAAACAAATAACTATAGAACTTAGTGAAAAAGAGTCTGAAGGTATATATTCAAATTTTGTACTGATTTCGCATTCTCCAGCCGAGTTTATAATTGATTTCACAAGGATGCTTCCGGGAGTCCCAAAAACAAAAGTTTTTGCAAGGATAATTATGACTCCCCAGCATGTAAAGTCTTTTTCCGAAGCTCTTAAAGAAAATATAGATAAATTTGAAAAAGAGTTTGGAGAAATAAAAGCATTGAAAAAACAGAAACCAAAAGACTTTGGATTTAAGTTTGGAGAAGAAAAATCAAAATAGGAAAAATTAGATATGTTAAAGGATATCAAATTTTGTTCATGCAGTATTTTTGATATAGAAGAAGAAGAGGAAAATCAATGCATGTTTTTCGGATTCACAGAGCGGGCACTAGAAATGCTCAGCGAGGGTGTGCTTAAATATATATCAGACACAGATAAAATCGGAAACCATTCGGAAGGAATTTATGCGGGTGTTGATAAATCAGGAAATGAAAAATATGTGAAGATTCATAAAATAAGCGAAAATCTATGGAGAATACCCACATTATATATCGATCCTTTTATAAGGCTCCTATTTAAATATCTACCAGCATACTATATCTCGCCTGAAGAAAAAGAAAAAGTCAAATGCGGTAGATAAAAAATAAAATCATTTCAAATTATGACAAACTTGGGTAAAATACTTAATAAGAAGGAAAAATATATCGTTGGTTTGATTTCGGGGACATCTATGGACGGGGTGGACGCAGTGCTTATTAAATTAAAAGGATGTGCTGAAAAAACTTCGTTTAAACAAATAGGATTTATCACCTATCCATATCCTCCTGGCTTGAAAGAGAGGATAATCGAGATTATATCAAGTATAAAAGTTTCACTTGATGAGATAAGCAGGATTAATTTTCTTATTGGTGAGATATTTGGGGAGGCGGCTTTAAGGGTTTGCCAAAAAAGCGGTGTTGCTGTTTCGGAGATAGACCTCATAGGTTCACATGGTCAAACAATATGGCACAGCCCGATGAAGGAAGAGATGTTTGGGCATAAAATTGGAACAACACTCCAACTTGGAGAGCCGTCCACAATTGCTGTAAAAACTGGCATACCAACCGTGGGAGATTTCAGAACAGCGGACATCTCCTCAGGAGGAGAAGGCGCACCCCTAATACCGTACTTCGATTACCTGATGTTCAGAGATAAGTCAGAAAACAGGGCTATTCTGAATATCGGTGGAATTTCGAACATAACATTGCTCCCTAAGAACTGCAAAAAAAAAGATGTAATCGGATTCGACTGCGGTCCTGGAAATTTATTGATAGACCAAATTGCCAAACTGCTATTTCAAAAGGATTTTGACAAAAATGGAAATATAGCCATTAAGGGAAAACTTTCTGTTGAACTTTTAAATTTTATGAAAAAACATCCCTTCCTTATGAAAAAGCCTCCAAAATCCTCAGGGAGAGAAGAATTTGGTGATGACTATATTAAAAAAATTCTCAAATTTTCAGAAAAACTAAGAAAAGAGGATATAATTAAAACCATCACTGAATTTACTGCTCTTGCCGTTTATTTAAATATTCAGAAATTTATTAAAGATAGACTGAAGGTAGATAGATTAATTGTAAGCGGAGGAGGTGTAAAAAACAAATTAATAATAAATTCTCTCAAAAAATACTTTAAGGAAACAAAAGTTGAATCAACCGAAAAATACGGCATATCTCCAGACGCAAAAGAAGCAATTGCTTTCGCAGTTTACGCTAATGAAACTTTATACGGAAATCCAATCAGTATAAAAAATGTTACCGGTGCCAACAGAGAAAATATTCTTGGAAAAATTTGTTTAATTTCTTTGTAATGGCTCACTTTTATTTGTAAAAAATAGACACCTTTTCATCTCTATTTCTCAGGATGAAAAAAAATAAAGAATTTTATTAAATTTGAATATTTTTCTTGTAAAATGATGTTAATGATTTTATATTTTAAATAGAAAAAATTTATTAAATTTTAAACAAATCATAAATCATAATTAAAAATGTATTTACACCAAGAAACCACATAAGTTTATGAAAGGGTGGTATTAGTGTTATTTGGTAAATACCTTTTAAAAAAGGGACTTGTAACCAATAAGGACATTAATGACGCCTGTTCTTTACAAAGAAAACGCTGTCAAAAGATAGGAAGAAAAGCACGAGAAAAGGGTTTATTGTCGAACTCCGATATTGCAAAAATTACAAGAAAACAGAATGAACTTGGGAGTAAATTTGGAGAAACTGCTGAAGAATTAAAACTCTTAACACATGAACAGGTTTCGGAATTACTCGATAAACAAAAAAGGGAATATATGTTCTTCGGCGAAGCACTTATTTTGAGCGGTATTTTAACCGAAGATATAGTAAAAAGAGAATTGAAACTCTTCTGTAAGGAAAGAGAAGAGTTCTGGAGAAAATTTTTCAAAATCCATTGAGTAAATTCTTGATAATAAAACAATTCTATTAAATTGGTTATAATCTTCTAATTTTCTAATAATGATATAATTTTATTTTTTTAATGTGTTTGACTTATTAGAAATTAAATAATTAACTTCGAAAAAAATATATCTCAATTTCATATCTGCAACTAAATTTAGATTTTTCGCTGTTTTTGAAAGATCATACAATACATTTTAATACAAGGTGTATGAAAAGGAATAAATCTGGTTAACTCAAAGATGATAAATTTTAATATCGTCGGATATATAAACAAATTGATGGAATCATAATAAGTTTGGATATATTAATCAGGTAAAAACATCCCTTAATGTACTAAAGGCATAAAATTAAAATGGAGATATTAGACCTCGGATGCGGTCTGAAATCCAAAAAAGAGGGTTCAGTTGGTCTGGATAAGCGTTCAGCACCACACGTTGACATAGTTCATGACCTTAATGTGTATCCCTATCCATTTCCTGACAGCGAATTTGACTGGATTGAGATGTCTCATATAATTGAACATGTTGAGAAGCCGCTGTATATGATGAACGAAGTCCACAGGATAGCAAAGAACAGAGCAACATTGAGGATAATCACTCCTCACTATTCGTCTCAATTATCATACGGTGATTTCGAGCATCTTCATCACTTTGGATATATAACATTTCTTACACTTCAAAACACCGGGTTATTTAAAATTAAAAAGTATAAGTTGTGGTTTACAGATTTGTATAGAGTGCTTGGTATTAGTCTAATAGCAAATAAGTTCCCGCGCAGGTGGGAAAAATATCTATCAAATATTTTTCCTGCCCGTTTCGTAGAATTTTTTCTTGAAGTTGTGAAAGATGATGGGAAATGTAATACCCTTATAGAGAAGTATATATATTAACTGCATTTTTTAAAACAAAAGGTGTATTATGCAAATTTTTTAAATTATTTCGAACTAAACACTCATGCTCTTTCAGATCGCCACTAAACATGAAAATAATTGTAATGACAGAACACAGTGTGCAGGCACTGTTCTGTCCTTACATCTAATTTCTTTAATCTGTGTAATCCGTGAAATTCGTGGTTCTATTTTCTGGTTAAATATTCATATCTACCAGGATTCTTTTCACAACTTGAAATTAGCGAAATACTACCTATAATAATCCCTTCTTAACTTTTCTTTGAAAATTCTCTTCTGTTCATTTTAGGTTTGATAAATTTGTTTATGGAATTATTTCTATAGGTACCGAAACTTTTGTATCAACATAATTTCCTGTACCAGCATATAATCCTCCAATCGCACTATATTTTCCAACATTAACTAAATTATTTTTATTATCTCTCATATCCCACACATAGGAGTAATCGTCAGAGTCATTGGGGGCAAGCATGAGTAAGGTTGCCAGATCCCACCAAGTGTTTACTGCCATCCAGATAACTTCTCCATCTTTTTCAACCCAAAAGTTCCACTCAGGCGAATGAGGAAAAATAAACTTCACATCCTCATCTCTCAAATTAGTAACCCTATACAACATCTCCACTTTTTCTCCTAATTTATAGACAGATTTATCAGTTTGCATATAATATTTCATACCACTAATTGGTCCCGTATAAATAACGGGATTCTTTTGACTACAACCAGAAATTAAAGGAACACTTCCTATAACAATAATTACAATACTTTCCAAACCTTTCTTTAAAAATTCTCTTCTGTTCATTTTAATTTTAAATAAGATTATTGATTATATGATTCAAAAATTACTGGTTTTTTTAATTTTGTTGTTTTAACAATATGATAGGGATTTATAGATAAATAATGAAAATCTCCTTGTGGAGTTTTTTCAGACACTTTGACAAATATGGCATTATTAGATTCGGTAATATCTAAAATATTTATTTCATAGCCCCAAATATGACACTCGCCCATATAAACTGCTAATATTGTATATCTTGAAAAATAAGTATTAGGGACATTTAATAAATATTCTGGTGGGCTAAAAAATCTTTCAAATGCTTCTTCCCACATTTTATTCCATTCTGTATAGTCATTAATTACAAAAGATTTTTTCTCTTTGATTGTAGACATATTCCCTTTGCCAATTGTTTCAAAATCAACAGTAATGGAATATTCAACAGGATTTTTCCAACAACTAAAAATTAATAGAATACTGCATATTAAAATAAATTCCAAACTTTTCTTTAAAAATTCTCTTCTGTTCATTTTGATTCTGATTTAGTAATCTTTTAGAATATTATTTTAATATCACTCCCCATTCTGCAACGGTAAATCCTTCTCTTAAGAATTTTTTCACTTCTGGGAGATTTAAATTTTTCATACTGCTCGCAGGCAAAACATAAAACCATAACCTTTTTATTGAATCCGGTTTGGGCGAGATTTCAAGAGAAAAATATTTATCAATTTCACTATCTACAATTGGATAAACTTCATAATACTTACCATCAGGGAGATGAGTACTCCAGTATTCAATGAAATCATTAATCTCATTAATGTTAAAACCATATTCGTAAAGTATCTTTTCAAAAAAGGATATGATGTCTTTTTTCTCCACACACCAACCCCTCTTTAAGTTTTTTGGCTTTGTAATATCCCCCTCATAAAACAGATAATCATACTTTTCGTCTATCCTGCCGTTTTTCTGAACAAAAACATTCCAGCCATCATTATATTCAGGAATACTCTCTGTGATTTTTGAATTATTTTTTCTATTTAATTTTACTTTTACTGTTTTGTCTTTTTCTGGATAAAGGTAGATATTTGGCTTCTTTACTCCAACAAAATAAACTCCATAACTCTTTGGGAAAATATTTTTACTAATACTCCTGAATCCACTAAATATTTCTGATGTTGAAATATAAATACCCGTTTTAAATATTAACGACTTCTTTTCAGTTGTATATTCATACGAAGGCTTGCTAAAAATTTCATCATAAAGTGATATATATGGAGTTATATATTTGTAGTTATACGATAAATTCAGTTCCACACTTGTTATTTTTGCATTAATTTTACGAACGCTGTTAGAAAAATAATAATCTGAATACTTTCTTTTATAACTACCCACTGCAGTAATTGTAAAGTTTTTATATAATCTTGAAAGAGATGCTGAAAATGAATAATTCCTGAGAATATTGTTACTTTTAAAATTTCTCGAATAAGAAATTGCAGTATTGAACATAGAACTTGAATTACTTATTCCTGAACCCAAACTAAATGCAAAAAATGGATTTGACTCATACGTTGTAAAAAAAACCAACTTTGATTTACTTTTCAATCCATCATATAAATTTGAAATATTCAAATTAAAAAATAAGGGAATATTCTTAAAATTATATAAAATATTTGCTCCTATAGTTAAATCATAATAATTTCTGCCAACTACTGTAACTCTATTTGTTCTAAAATGATAATTTTCTCCATATACATAACCTAAATCTGTATATAAATTCATCCAGTCTGGAATATTTAATAATTTATTTTCTTTTTCTGCCTTTATTTTTTCTTCAGCAAATGATTCCGGGAAAAAACATATATTTAAACCAGCAATAACTAATAGATAAAAAATAAAATTTTTCATAATATAACTCTATTTGAGATTACGTTAATTTTTAAATTTTCAACTTTTTTATAAAAAAAGTTGCATAAATAACTCTACGTTACTTTCACTAAAGATATATTCTGAAAGTTCATAAAATTTGAATAATTATTTCAGATTTTTGAAAATTTTTTATTTAATAAACTTTGTTAAATTTCATATAATTTTTGTTTTTAAATCATAATAACAAGTATAAATTATATAAAAATATGTTAATGGATACCTTTATTAAAAAAATTATTTTTTTGTATTCTGAAACCATAAAAAATTCTTTTGTTTTTGCGAAAAAATTGATATATTTATACACTAAATTAATAAATATTTAAACCAGATATAGAAATAAAATTGGAAACTAAAGTTACAAACATAAGAAATAGTGAAAAGAGTATAGAGATAAAAATCCCCTATTCAGAAATCGAAGAAGATGAGAATGCTGTTTATGAAGAATACCGCAGAGAAGCAAAGATAGAGGGTTTCAGGAAAGGGAAAGCTCCGCTTTCTATGATTAAAAAGATGTTCGGAAAGACAATTGAAGGATATTTAATTGAAAAACTGATTAATAAATATTACCGTGAAACAATAGAAAAAGAAAATATAAAACCAGTCAGTGAAGCAAAAGTACAAAACGTAAAATATAATAAAGATGAAGGATTAAGTTTTATTGCGATTATTGAAGTGGAACCTTTATTTGAACTTGCCGTTCTTGATGACATGAAAGTTCAAAGGGAAACTAAAAAAATAACAGAAAATGAAATTAATAAAGAAACCGAAGGACTGAGATATGAATTTGGAACGAAAGAAAAATTTGAAGGTGAAGCACAAATAGGACATTACCTTCTTGTGGATATACAACAACTTGATCCCAATACCAATCTTCCACTTATAGGAAAAAAACGGGAAAATTTGTATTTAAGAATTGGAGATAATATCCTCGGAAAAGATGTTGAAGAGCAATTAGTTGGCATAAGAATCGGTGAAAGTAGAGTCATTACTACTAATGTTAAGCAAGGTATGATTAAGGAAGGAATTAACAATCAAAATCAAGAAAATAGAACTGTGCATTATCTGTTTGAAGTTAAAAATATTGAAAAGATAATTCTTCCTGATTTAGATAACGAATTTGCCAAAGATGTAAATGAGAATTTAAATAATCTGGAGGATTTAAGAAAATATGTAAAGGAAATGCTCGAAGAGAGGGCAGACTTTGAATCCGACAAAAAGGTAAGAAAACAGATAGAAAATGAAATCATAAGAAGGCATGGATTTGATATTCCAAATGGTATGATTGAATATTACCTCAATAATCTTCTAAAAGACATAAAAAAAGAGAGTCTTGAAAATGTTGATGAAGAATATATAAAATCTAATTACCGCGATTTAGCAATTAGAAACATCAAATGGTATTGGATTAGAGAGAAGATAATCAAAGAAAATAACATCAAGGTTGAAGATTATGAAATAGATGAAAGGATAGAAGAAATTGCTAAAAGAAGCGGAATAAGCCCAGAAAAGGCACGCATTACCTTCAGGTCAAAAAAATCAAAAGAAGAAATAAAACAAGAAATACTTGAAGATAAACTTTTTAATTTTCTTTTAGAAAAAACACAGATAGAAAATGTAAGCATTTTATAAAAATTATATAAAAATAAAAAATATTATTAAATTAAATTTTTAACAGAGGTGAGAAAATGAATTTAGTTCCTATTGTTATTGAACAAACCGGGAGGGGAGAACGTGCTTATGATATATACTCTCGTTTATTAAAGGAGCGAATAGTATTTCTTGGAGTTCCGATAGAGGATTCCATAGCAAGCCTGATAATCGCCCAGATGCTTTTTTTAGAGGCAGACGACCCTGACAAAGATATATATTTATACATAAATACACCTGGCGGGAATGTATCATCAGGACTTGCAGTTTACGATACTATACAATATATCAAACCCGATGTTGCAACAATATGTATGGGACAGGCATCAAGCCTGGGGGCTGTTCTTCTTGCTGCTGGTGCAAAAAGCAAACGCTCTGCTTTACCACATTCCAGGATTATGATTCATCAGCCCTGGGGGGGACTTCAAGGACAGGTCACCGATATTGAAATTCACACCAAGGAACTAGTAACATTAAGGGGAAAAATAAATAATATACTGGCAACTCATACGGGCCAGCAAATCGAGAAAATCGCTAAAGACACTGACCGAAACTTCTTTATGTCTCCAGAAGCCGCAAAAGAGTATGGAATTATTGACGAAGTTATATTTAAAAAGAAATCCCTTGAAACAAAAAAGTAGCCGGAGAATAATTTATGAAAAAAACTATCAATCGAAAAAGAGGAGTATGCTGTTCATTTTGTGGCAAGTCTCCCGGAAAAACTAACTTCATTATTTCGGGTCCGGATGTATATATATGTGATGAATGCGTTTTTAATGCAAAGGAGCTCATAAAAAATAATTTTACAACACGAACTACTTCAAGAAGAAAAATTCTCAAACCTGCCCTTATAAAAAAAGAAATTGATTCATACGTTATTGGACAAGAGCAGGCAAAAAAAATCTTATCTGTTGCGGTGTATTCTCATTATAAAAGGATAAATTCAGGAATACTTATGGATGACGATGTTGAGATAGAAAAGAGTAATATACTTCTTATAGGACCCACAGGGACCGGAAAAACACTTCTTGCGAGGACATTATCGAGATTCCTTCAGGTTCCGTTTTCTATATCGGATGCTACTGCATTAACCGAAGCAGGATACGTCGGAGAAGATGTTGAAAACATACTTGTTCGTCTCCTCCAAGCAGCAGATTATGACCTCAAAAAGGCAGAAAGGGGAATTGTATATATCGATGAATTCGACAAAATTGCCAGAAAAGAAGCAAATGTATCTATAACAAGAGACGTTTCTGGAGAGGGTGTCCAGCAGGCTCTCCTTAAAATATTTGAAGGCACAGTTTCAAGTATCCCCCCCAAAGGGGGCAGGAAACATCCAGAACAGAGTTTCATAAATATTAATACCAAAAACATACTATTTATATGTGGCGGAACGTTTGAAGGACTCGACGAAATTATTCTAAAGAGGATAGGAGAAGGTTCTATAGGTTTCAAATCTATCCCAAAATCAAAAAGATACTCCAATATCGGGGAGATTTTAAAACAAGTTCAGCCAGAAGACCTTTTAAAATTCGGTCTTATTCCTGAAATTGTTGGAAGACTTCCAGTAGTGGCTGCCCTTGATGATTTAGATAAAAAAGTTCTTCTGGATATTTTATCCAAACCTAAAAATGCTATTCTGAAGCAGTATAAAAAACTTTTTGAAATCGAAGGCATTAAATTAAAATTTACTGATGATGTACTGAATGAAATAACCGATATTACTATGAAAAGAAAAATGGGTGCACGAGGTCTGCGCTCAGTAATAGAAGACATTATGCTTGATATTATGTTCAAAACCCCTTCGATGAAGGGAGTTAAAGAATGTGTTATAAATAAAGATGTTCTTATTAACAAAGCAGAGCCTGTTTTTGTATTAAAAAGAATTAAAAAAGGTGCTTAATAAAATATATTTTCTTGCTTATCTCATTAAACTTATTTGCAAAGACAATATTTGCTCTTAAACATATCAATAGTTTTTAGACAATGCATATTGAGAAAGTTGAATTTCTTAAAAGTGTGTTTGATACTTCTTCGTTTCCTAAAAAAGTACTCCCCTCGGTTGCATTCGCGGGAAGGTCTAATGTTGGAAAATCTTCGGTTATAAATCGCCTTCTTAGAAGAAAAGGTATAGCAAAAATCAGTTCAAAACCGGGAAAGACGATATGTATTAATTATTATATTGTCAACAATAAATATTACTTTGTTGACCTTCCGGGATACGGTTACTCAAAAGTCCCTAAAAAAATGCAGAAAAATTGGAAATATCTTATAGAAAGTTTTATAAAAAACAATGAACAACTTAAATGTGTTGTTATTATAATTGATATTCGGATAGGAATTGATGCTAAAGATGAAATGTTGATAGATTGGTTGTCATTAGTTAAAATCCCTTATATAGTTGTAGCAACGAAGTGTGATAAAATATCAAACATAAATATCAATAAAAATATAGAAACGATTAGAAGGGACTTAGCGGATACAATCCCTCTAATTCCCTTTTCTTCGCTTAATGACCGATGGACATCTACTCTTTGTGGAGAAATAGATAAATACCTAATTGTTTCGTAGATATTTTCAATGAGTGAATTGCTGTTAAAAAGCCTTAAACGAATTAAAATGATAAGCCAAATTATTAATTGAATTTGCCACATGATTAATTAAATGTCAACATTCTGAAAAGATTAATAAAAAAGGAGGAAATATGGAAGAAACAAGAATAATGCTTTCTGAAAAAGAGATGCCGCAGCAGTGGTATAATATACTCCCCGACCTTCCTGAACCGCTGTCACCCCCTATCAATCCGGGGACTGGCGAACCAATAGGACCGGAAGACCTTGCTCCAATCTTTCCAATGGAACTAATAAAACAAGAGGTCAGTCAAGAACGTTGGATTGAAATACCAGATGAAATTCAAAGAATATACAGATTATGGCGTCCTTCACCACTATATCGTGCACATAGACTTGAAAAAGAATTAGGCACTCCCGCAAGAATTTATTATAAAAACGAAAGTTTCAGCCCTCCAGGAAGTCATAAACCAAACACGGCAATTGCTCAAGCCTATTATAACAAGCAGGAGGGTGTAGAGAGGATATGCACCGAGACCGGTGCTGGTCAATGGGGGAGTGCTCTTTCCTTCGGTTGCTGTCTTTTCGGGCTAAAATGCACGGTTTATATGGTTCGTATTAGTTATGAACAAAAACCCTACCGAAAAATGTTGATGCAGTCCTGGGGAGCAGAAGTTTATCCATCACCGACAAATATGACAAAATCTGGGCAATCTATTTTAGAAAAAGACCCCGAATCTCCCGGCAGTCTTGGTATTGCAATTTCGGAAGCAGTAGAGGATGCAGCAACCCACGAAGAAGCGAAGTATTCTCTGGGAAGTGTGTTAAACCATGTTCTTCTCCATCAAACCATTGTTGGTCTTGAACTGAAAGAACAACTTAAATTAGCAGGTGAGGAACTGGATGCTCTTTTTGGATGTGTTGGGGGAGGTTCTAACTTTGCAGGTCAATCCTACCCATTTGTGAAGGATAAAATGGACGGAAAGGATATTGATTTAATTGCTTGCGAGCCAAAAGCCTGTCCGACTCTGACACGCGGATTATATCGCTATGACCATGGAGATACTGCAGGATTGACACCTCTAATGAAAATGTACACACTTGGTCACAGTTTTGTTCCTCCACCAATTCATGCTGGAGGGCTCAGATACCATGGAGATGCCCCAACACTCTGTCTGCTCGTTGACAAAGGAATTATCGAACCACGCGCTTACCACCAGAATGAAGTATTCGAAGCAGCACTTAAATTTGCACGCACCGAGGGAAGTCTCTGCGCTCCTGAAACCGCGCACTGCATTAAAGGAGCCATCGATGAAGCTGTGAAGTGTAAAGAGATTGGTGAAGAAAAATGTATTGTAATAGCATACAGCGGTCATGGTTTCTTTGACCTGGGTGCATACGAAAAATATCTTGCGAATCAACTTGAAGATTATGAATATCCTGAAGAATTGATTAAACAAGCATTATCTGAACTCCCAGAAATTAAAGATGCTTAAAGATTCTGCTTAACCTTTGTAATTTTTGTTTTTTCATTAAATCTTCTACTTTCTTTTGAAAAAGAAAGTAGCAAAGAAAACTTTAAATTATTTCTAATTCATCCCGCTTAATCGGGATGAATTCGAAATGCTTGTGTCTCTCAACTGCTAGTGAAATAGCACTTATTTTTAATACT
>JAUWXV010000167.1 GCA_030616165.1 bacterium
AATTATTGTTATAGTATGGACAACCCGAGGGTTGTCCATACAAGACTGATGAATAGTGTAAATATTCAATTTATTAAACCATTTTATTAAATTTTGAAATATAAATTTTTTTTGTATCGCAATTTTTGGGTAATATATATATAATTTTTTCAGTAGACTCTAAGAAATAGTTTTTATTAGAAATAAATTTAATGAAACAAATATTTATGAATTATTCAGGTTATTTGAATTTTTGTTTTTATTTTCAGAAATTTTGAATATTTTCATTCTCAAAATAATTCCTTATTGGTTTCAACATTCTAACTAATTTTAAGTTTTAAGAAACTATTATTAAAAAAATGATATTTTATAAGAAATTATTTGACTAAAGATGGAAATTATGTTATATTTTTTCATAATAAACTAATATATAATAAAATATTAATGGTGAGGGAAATGAAATTAAAGATAAGAAATTGTTTTCTGATTTTATTTCTTGGTTTAATTTTAAGCCTTAATGCCCAGATAATATCTTCTCCTGAAAGTTTTCTTGGCTTTAAAGTTGGAGAAGATTATAAATTGGCGAGCTGGGAGCAGATAGTAAATTATTTTAATCTTCTTGATGAATCCTCTGATAAAATTCGTGTTACCGAACTTGGAAAGAGCACGGAAGGAAATCCATTTATTATGGCAGTTGTTTCTTCATCGGAGAATATGTTGAATCTTGACGAATATAAAAGTATTGCGAGACGTCTTGCTGTTGGAGGGATAAGCGAGCAACAAGCAGGGAGGCTTTCAAAGGAAGGGAAATCGGTTTTATTGGTCACATGCGGTATTCACGCTTCAGAGGTAGGTGCCGCCCAGATGTCAATGGAACTTGCCTACAAATTGATAACCGAACAGACACCCGAAAACAGGGAAATTCTTGATAACGTGATATTTCTCCTTGTACCTTCTTTTAATCCGGATGGTTTAATAATGGTCAGGGATTGGTATAATAAATATTTACAGACTCCCTATGAAGCAAGCGGGATGCCCTGGCTCTATCACAAGTATACCGGACACGATAATAATCGGGATGCATTTATGCTTACACAGGTTGAATCTCAGTATGTCACAAAGATTTTATACAAAGATTGGTTTCCGCAGGTTTATCTTGATGCCCATCAGATGGGCAGGAGCGGTCCGAGACTATTTGTTCCCCCTTTTGCAGACCCTGCCAATCCTAATGTTGACCCTTTAGTTTGGAGAGGGATTGCCCTTATGGGCTCCCATATGGCAGCAGGGCTTCAGGCTAATGGTCACTCCGGAGTTGTTTCAAATGCTATGTATACCGGATGGTGGGAGGGGGCTTTTCTTATGGAGGCGTTTTTCCATAACTGTATTGGACTTCTTACCGAGATGGCAAGTGTCAATATAGCAAGCCCTGTGTTTCAACGGTTTTCAGAATTAAGCGGGGCTCGAAGGGGAATGCGCGGGTATGAAATTGCGATGAATTTTCCTGACCCATGGAAAGGAGGATGGTGGAGACTGAGAGACATTGTCGATTACGAACTAACGGCTTCTTTTTCCTTATTAGATGCTTGTGCAACCTATAAAGAAGAATTGCTTTATAATATATGGAAAATGGGGAACAATGCGGTGGAAAAAGGAAAGAATGAGCCCCCTTATGCTTATATAATTCCTAAAAAACAGTGGGATACACCAACTTCATTAAAGATGCTTGATGTACTTATTCAGGGAGGGATTGAGGTTCATAGGTCGCGAAGTTCATTTATTGCTGATGGAATAGAATATCCAGAAGGTACCTATGTTATACTTATGTCTCAGCCTTACAGGGCTTTTGCAAAGGATATGCTTGAACCCCAGAAATACCCTGATATTCGTCAATATGCTGATGGACCCCCGGTACCCCCTTATGATGTTGCGGGATGGACTCTACCCTACCAAATGGGGGTGAAGGTTAGAGAAGTTATAACCCCAATTCAAGGCGACTTTGTGACGGTAAATAAAATTGAAATGCTAAAGGGAGAAGTACCTTCAGATAAAGGAGATGAATATATTCTCAAACATAATACAAATAACAGTATTATTGCTGTTAATAGGCTTCTTAAGGATGGTTATGAATTGTATTTATCGGCTGATAAAATCAAAGTGGGTGAAGAGGAATATCCTTCAGGAACTATAATAATTTCATCAAAGACGGGAATATACGAAAAATTAAAATCCCTTGCAGAGGAACTTTCACTGGAGTTTGTATCGGCATCAAATTCAATCCCCGGGAAGGGTTATAAAGTGAGAAAACCGAGATTTGGTATGTATAAACCCTGGTCAGCAAGTATGTCAGAAGGCTGGAACAGATGGTTATTGGAAAAATATGAATTCGAATTTAAAAATATATTAAATTCAGAGATGAAAGCAGGTACTCTTAATGAGCGATATGATGTTATATATGTACCGGATATACGTGCCGAAGGAATAATAGAGGGAAGAGCCGAAGGAACAGTTCCGCCGGCGTTTGCTAAAGGGATAGGGAATGAAGGGCTTGCTAATTTGAAGGAATTTGTCAAAAATGGCGGTACATTAATTATGCTTGATTCTGCCTGTGAGTTGGTTATTGGGGAATTGGGTCTCCCGGTTGTAAATGTGCTGAAGGGTATTGATTCAGAGAAGTTTTTCTGTCCTGGTTCAATTTTAAAGATTGAGGTGAATAATAATCATCCAGTTGGATTTGGTATGGAAAATGAAGCGGCTGCAAATTTTTCCCGAAGCCCTGCTTTCAGAGTTATTCCATCGTTTAATATAGATGCAGAAGTGGTTGCGAAATATCCCGCTAAAAATCCACTTATGAGCGGATGGATTCTTGGTGAGAAAAATATTTTTAATAGAGCAGCAGTTGTAGATATTCCTTACGAAAAAGGGCATGTCATTTTGATAGGATTTAATGTGATACAGAGAGCGCAAGCATATGGGACTTTCAAAATCTTATTTAATTCAATATTTTATGGCGCTTCTGAACTGACCGAACTGCCGTAATTCATAAATAATTTATTTTGTAAGTACATAAATATTGTTCTCTCCCTATTAAATACATTTTTACAAACAGGATATATTTTATTGTTTTTGAATCTCAGGAGCATATCGAAATTAAATCATTAACATTTTTGAAATAAGTATAATTTTTTTCATCCTAATCACAGTAAAAGGTAGTGTTAAAATTTCTAATTCTATGAAAAAAAATATAAATTCGCGTAGGGGTGAACTTGTTCACCCTGATGATTATTTTTCCTATCGAAAGAATTCTTTGCGTTTAAAAAACTTTGATTATCGCTTGCCTGGTCCTTATTTTGTTACAATCTGCACAAATAAAAGGATAAATTTGTTTAAATGTTCTACTGTTCGTGATAAACTGACAGAGATAATTAAAACCGTAGGGTCGGATTTATCCGCCCAAATCCATAGCATTTCTATTGCCACAGACCATATTCATGGACTATTCAGTTTACCGGAAGACAAAAAAGTTTCTTTATCTAAATTTGCAGCAATAACAAAAGTTCGCATAACACAATTTTTCCGAGAAGGGCGGGTAAACCCGCCCCTACGCGTATGGCAGCGAGGATTTTATGACCATGTGATAAGGAATGAAAATGATTTTTTAGAGAAAGTACAGTATATGGAAAATCATCCAATAAAAGAAGAAAGCAATACTTACATTGAGTGGCATTGATAATTTTTGCGAGATGGGCGGGTAAACCCACCAGAGGCGGACAAGCCCGCCCTAAGAATATGGCATTGACAATGATTTTTATAGTGCCTTTATAATTTGTAAGATAAATGTAATAGCGACCAGAAGTTCATCATAATAACTATAATAATATCTGAAATTTTTTGACAAAACTCAATAAAATTACAGGAGATATATTGTGAAAAATTTTCATTTCAAGTGTGTTCTTATTTGTCTTATTTTTATTATTTTTACTTCAATCGCTGTGACATCTGAAACAGCGGGAAAACAACCCCCTAAATTCCGATTAGGAATAATAGGATTATTACACAGTCATGCGTGGGGCAATCTAAGAGCCATAGCGAAGATGCCGGATGTGGAAATTGTCGGTATTGCTGAATCTGCTGAGATGCTCCGAAATGAAGCAGAGAAATATGTTCCGGACGTTAAATTTTACAATAATTATAATGTGATGCTCGAAGAGACCAAGCCGGAGGCTGTCTGGGCTTTTGTTGAAAATAATCGACATCTGGAGATTGTGAAAGCATGTGCACCAAAGGGGGTTCATATCATATTTGAAAAGCCGTTGGCGTCAACATTTGCTAACGCTAAGGAGATGCTTAGGCTTGCAAAAAAGCACAATGTGAATTTGATGACCAATTATCAGATGGCATGGTGGTCTTCGAACTATGTGGCTCATGATGCTGCTTCTTCAGGTGAAATAGGAGATGTTTGGAGGGTGCATGCTATAATAGGTCACGGTGGTCCTGGCGTAGCAAATGAACCTAAAAAAAGAGCAGGTGATTATTTTCTTGAATGGCTGAATGATGAGGAGAAAAACGGAGGTGGTGCTATTATAGATTTTGGATGTTATGGAGCTTTGTGGGCATGCTGGTTTTTAGGGAAACCACTATCTGTTCAGGCGGTAGTAAATTTCCGCAGACCAGACAGATACAAGGTCGACGATAATTCAGTTATTCTCTGTAAATACCCGAGAGGTGTAGCCATTCTGGAGGGGTCCTGGTCTCTGCCGAGAAGTTTTCAGGATTTGGAGGTCTTTGGTGATAGAGGGAGTTTATATATAACGGGAAGAAACGTGGAGATGAGGGTAAGAAGAGAAACAAATAATTTAGAATTGCCTCCATTACCTGAGAACAGGAGCTCCGCTATTTCATATTTGATTGACCATATCCGAAGAGGTGTTCCTGTTGAAGGTTTAGTTGGACCTGAAATTAATTTGGATGTTGTTGAAATTATGGAGGCGGCTAAAATTTCAATTAAGACTGGAAAATCTGTTTCCCTGCCATTGGATTAATAATCCTTTGGATTAAAGTTAATATCAAAGATTTAGAAATATTTTAAAGTTTTTTTGCGCAACTTTTTTATAAAAAAGTTGCAAATATAAATATAATTCTAATTCATATAATATTGAAATTGATAGATAAATTAATCATAACGAATTGTGATATTATAAGCCCTTTTGAAGAGAAGGCAGATGCTGAAATACTTATTGATAAAGCTAAAATTATTAAAATAGGTTCGAGTGGAGATTTTTCAAAAAAGGATAATATTATTGACGCTGAGGGCAGGATTGTATCTCCGGGTTTTATAGATGTTCACATCCAGGGTGCAGGCGGAGCCGACGTTCTTGACGGCACGTATGACGGTCTTTCCGCTATATCAATGACTTGTGCTAAGTTTGGAGTAACCGGTTTCCTTGCCACAACTGTATTCCGGCCTGACGGTGATAACAGACATCTGAGTAATGTTTGTGAGTCTGCGAAAAAAAATCTCGGAGGAGCACAACTTCTTGGTATCCATATCGAAGGACCTTTTATCGCACCCGAAAAAAAGGGCATGATTAAATCCGACTGTATATGTGAACCATCTGAAAAAGCACTTGATGAAATCTTAAAAATCACCGAAGGGAATTTACGTTTGATGACAATTGCACCTGAGTTGGAAAATAGTACGACAATAATCAAAAGTCTTGTAAAAAGTGGAGTAGCAGCATCATTCGGACATTCAAATGCTACATATGAGCAAACAGTTAAAGGGATTGTCTCCGGTATCAGTCATGTTACACATCTATTTAATGCAATGCCTTCAATACACCATCGAGAACCAGGTCCTATACCGGCGATTTTTGAAGATGATAACATAACAGCGCAAATAATATTTGATGGAGTCCATATCCATCCGACTATACTTAAGTTTGCAACTAAAATTCTTGGTGAGAAGCGATTTGTAGTAATAACGGATGGAATGCAGGCGATGGGTCTTCTAGATGGTAAATATGTATATAACTATCTGGAATATGAGTCGAAAAATGGTACTGCCAGATACCTTGACGGAACACTTATTGGAACTTCCTTGGGAATTTGTCAATTAGTTAAGCGATGTGTTAAATTATCTGATAATACACTCCGTACAGCAATAAGAGCGGCATCATTCAATCCAGCGTATACTCTGGGAATTGAAGGTAAAAAAGGGAGTATTGAAGTTGGAAAAGATGCTGATATTGTTATCCTTAATAAAGACCTTTCGGTATGGAAAACAATTATTAATGGTAAAATTGTCTATGAGGAATAAAATTAAGGATAAGATATATCGTGTTCTAAATATTTCTGAATGAGTCAAAATTATTTTTATATTATTGTGGAATCTGAATTTTTTTTGTGAATAAGGTTAAGATGTTAATAGGACAGACAAGAATGTCTGTCCTACCAAATAAATATTCTGAATCACGCACTTTCTCTGTTGGTGACAACACCAACCCGAAGGGCACGCAGAGAGCTGATACCTGATTCTATAATTTTTTAGATGTGATTTTTAAAAAGTCTTGATTGATTTATTTAATTTTTATATATTTCAAAGAAAAAGAAAATTAATTAAATGGTTAATTCATAAATTGTTCTTACAAAATAAAATCATGTTTAAGTAAAATAACAAATATTGATTGAGTTATATGTGGAAAATTATCTATAAAGTTATAAAAATATATATTTTAATAGGAGAAAGATATGTCAGATAATGCAATGACATTTGATATTGAACTGTGTTTCAGAGAAAGCCTTGAAGCATATCGAAGAAATATCTTAATTTTTATTATAGCATCTTTGACTGTGAGTGTATTAGGATTCATTACCATATTTATTCTAATGGGACCACTTCTGGCTGGTTTTATGATGATGATTCTGTGTTCTATGAGAGAAGAAGTTACACCTAAATTTGATGACCTGTTAAAATACTTTCCCCGATTTGGTACTCTTTTCCTTGGATTCTTTATACCAGTCATCTGTAGTTTTATAGGGTTAATATTTTTAATCGTTCCCGGACTTTTGATATTTACTGTATGGATGTATGTTCTTCTTTTTATAACTGATAAAGGGATGGGGATTTGGGATGCCCTGAAAGCAAGCTTTAATCTCGTTGTAAATAATAACATTTGGAAACACCTTATTCTTTTTATAATAGCATTTGCCATACAATCCATTGCGGCTGCTCCACAGGGACCTTTCGGTATTATTTTATGTGTTCTTGCAGCACCTCTTACTATCGGTCTTATAGTTTCAGCATATCGTCAACTCGTGGAAAAAGAATCTGTTGAAATCAAAGAAGAAGTTCCACCAAAAGAAGAGAAAACAGAAACTAAACCTCAAGAGGAAAAACCTCCTGAAAAAGAATCTGAAAAACGCCCCCCAGAAAAAAAAGAACCACCTGTTCAACAAGGAGAGGAATAATTTAATATAAGATTATTTCAGTTTCTCTATCTTTAATCTATTTACAGATCATCTGTTGCATGATTCTGTTTTTAAAGTTAACCTTACAATGATTCTGACATCACCCGGTTTCGCTTTCTTTGTTGACTTTATTAGAAAAAGTGCTTTATACACTTCACTTTTCATTAACTTATTGAAAGAGGTGCATTCTTGAGATGAAATTTCACACCCTTCCAGGAATATTAATTTAAAACTCCACTCATAAACCGGTTCATAATCATCCTTTAAATCACTATTTTTATTACTTCCACATTTTCAATGCAAAATATCAATGCTTTTATTTTAGAAGGATGCTGAAAAAGTAGATTACCACGTCCCGAGTACTCGGGACGTGGCAATCTCGCCTCAAATTGACTATTTATTTGACTTTTTCAGCAGTCTCTTGGAATTAATCAAAAGTTAGTATATTATTATAGTCTTAAAGCAAAACGTTTGCAACTACTTGATTCTAAATGAATTATAAAAATTTATCCAATTTGATAAATGATTAACCGATTTAAAGTTTCAAAGATAGATGAGGGCTGTAAAATTCAGCAATAATGGGGTTTTACAAAAATGATTAATTGAAATGTAATGAAAGATTATATTTTGAATAAGAGAGGGATTTTGGAGATAGAGAAGATTGAGATGTAATGCTGGCGAAGGTAAAGAACACCTTCGCCAGCG
>JAUWXV010000294.1 GCA_030616165.1 bacterium
TGTTCTTTTTTGTAATTTCTATAAAAAAATTTTATTAATTTCTACATTTGTGTAATTTTTAAAAATATGTTAACGGACAGAACGCTGTTCTGTCCCTACATAATAGTCATTTGTAATTGAATATATTGTAGGGACAGGACACAGTGTGCAGGCATTGTCCTGTCCTTCTGTTCTAAAGTAAAAGTTGATTTTATTTCGTTTATTATTTTTCCATTTTAAAAAATGTCAGGAAAATATATGTCATTTATTATTTAATAGGGCACTATGATAATTGATGGACAGACACCAGTGCAAGCCCACAGGACAAGCCCACAGGGCAGGCAGGAATGCGAAATTTACTAAAGTTGAGAGGCCCAACAATGCGTCTCTGCTCATAGTAATAACAATCAGATTAAATTTTTATATAATATCAATTTTAAAATAAATAAAAAAGAGAGAAAGTTAAATGGCAAAAATACCAGTAAAACCAGAAGAAATATTTGAAGAGATAATATCTGATTATAAAAGTATTTTTGGAGAAAATTTGCGTTCTATAGTACTGTACGGAAGCGCTGCAAGGGGTGAGTATGTGAAAAAGAAATCGGACATAAACCTATTAATAGTTTTAACAGAGAATGGATTAAATCTCCTTGGAGAAGCTTTATCTATTGTTAAAAAATGGAGAAAGAGAGCTGTTTCTGTCCCGCTGTTTTTAACTTCTGAGTATATAAATTCCTCACTTGACTCTTTCCCCATAGAATTTTTTAATATCAGGCATAGTTATAAGGTTATTTTCGGAGAAGATATTTTAAAAGATATTTCTATTAATGATAAAGAGTTGAGGTTACAGTTAGAGAGGGAACTTAAGGGGAAATTACTCCATTTGAGGGAATCATTCTTTGAATCTGCTGATAATAAGTTAAGGTTAAAAATTTTGTTTTCAACATCATTAGGGGCATTCTTGTCAATGTTTCCTGTAATTATACATCTTAAAGGGATTGAAGTAGCAGAAAAAAGAAGAATCCTTTTAGATAGAACTGTTGAGGTTTTAGAGCTTGATAAGGAACTCTTCACTAAATTGTGGGATATAAAAGAAGGAAAATACAAGTTTTCTAAAGGCGAAGGGAAAAAGATATGGGAAGGATATATTGACCAGGTAAGAAAAATTGCTTTTGAGATAGACAAAATGCCAATATAAAATTTCCTAAACACTTGTTCTATAAATGTAGTTTAATTTTTATGGAGGTAAAATGGGTAAAGCAAAGATTTACATAATTATCGCTGTTATTGTTGTATTGATAATTATAATGTCAATATATTCCTTTTTTAAGAATACTTATAATCAACTCGTGATTTTTGATGAAGGTGTAAAAACAGCCTGGGCACAGGTTGAAAATCAACTTCAGAGAAGATATGACCTAATCCCAAATTTGGTAGAGACAGTCAAAGGATATGCGTCACACGAAAAGGAAACTTTTATTGATGTTGCCAATGCCCGCTCAAGAGCGGCAGGAGCCAACTCTCCCCAGGAGGCAATGGAAGCAAATAGTGCCCTTGCTTCTGCTTTGGGAAGGCTGATGGTTATTGTGGAAAGGTATCCTGAACTTAAAGCAAATCAAAACTTTATCAGACTCCAGGATGAACTTGCTGGAACTGAAAACAGGCTCTCAGTGGAAAGAAGGAGATATAATGAAACAGTTAGAACCTATAATCAAAAAATCAGGTCTTTCCCTGTTAATATGATTGCCGGGATGTTTGAATTTGAGAGAGCAAATTTGTTTGAGGTTGCAGGTGAAGCTAAACAAGCTCCAAAAGTAGAATTTGAATAGTTATTTATGCTTAAATTTACCTATTTATTTGTGAACTTTTCTATTTATTCAATGTTTAATTACATAGAATTTAATATTATATGATTTTTTTCTAAATTTGCTAAATTTTTAAGTATTTGCGAGGATTTGACGATTTCTATAATGAATTCATATTATTCTCATTTATGATAAGTTTAAAATCGAGAGGTGTTAAATGAAATATTACAAAAATAGCGATAGTGATGGTTTTGTGGATTTTTTGTCATATACTGGCGGTGGCGTTGAAAATAGTGATGAGGATAGAGATGAGGATAATTTTGTTCCTTTGATTGTCGAAAAGATTGAAGGGAAAAATAAAAAAATGAATATAAAAATAAATCGAACAGAAGATATTATTAAAAGCATTGATATAGAATGTGAATGCGGAAATAAATCAAGGATAATAATAGATTATAATAATGAATAGTTAAATTATAGATGAGTTTAGTGAATTATAATTTATTCTGCTTTTATTAAACCTTTTATAAATTTCTTTTTATCATAAAAAATTAATTTAAAAAAAGTTATATGGATGTTGAAGCATTAAAAGATTTAGGATTATTTATTTTAAAGGATGGAGTATATTTTAATCCTTCAGTTTGTCCGATAAAAGAGTATGATAAACTATATGAAGAATTATTGAGGATAGGTATAGTTGATGCTCCTTTTGAAAAGATAAGAGAACTATTGAGCAGTAAAACCAATGATGCAGTGCGGATTTGTGACTCATTAGAAGAATACAGTAAATTTAAGGATGATTATATAAAGGTAACTGTTTCCCGAGACAGACTTGATGCATATCTTGATGTGACATTTTCAGAAACTGGAGAGGAAATAACGTATAATGATTTAATGCATAAAATTCTTGCTGAAGGTATAAAATATAATATAGAAAAAGAAAGAATAAGAACAATTGTAGATAACAGGATTTTTGCAGAAAGAGAGATAATAGCCTTGGGAACCGAACCGATAATAGGTGTTGAAGCACAGATAGTATTAGAGGTAGATACAGAAGTCGATAAAGAACCATTGATGATGGATGACGGTAGTGTTGATTTTCGGCAGGTTAATTTATTGAGAACAGTGGAGAAGGATCAGTTGCTTGCAGTAAAAATTCCTCCTTCCAAGGGAACAGATGGGACTGATATTTTTGGAAATCCTATTGATTCCACAGGAAAGAATAAAACACTTCCTGCTGGAAAAAATACATATATATCAGAAGATGGTCTTTCTCTTTATGCTGCGGCTAACGGAAGAATTGACCTGGTAAAAGGCATTTTTCATGTTGAAGAAGTCCTTAGTATTTCGGGGGATGTGGATTATTCTACCGGGAATATAGTTTTTAATGGAGACATTGTTATTGGTGGGGATGTTTTGACGGGATTCAAAGTGACATCGGTCGGAGATATAAGAATTAGAGGAACAGTTGAAGGAGCGGAAATTATATCTAAAGAGGGGAGTATAAACGTTTCGAGAGGAATTGTTGGACAGGATAAAGCAAGGATAGTTGCAAAAAAGGATGTGAAAGCAGAGTTTATTAATGATGCAACAATCATAGCGGGCAATGATGTTGAAGTTAGAGGATATATCATTAGAAGCGATGTTACAGCGGAAAATGAAGTGAGGGCTATCGAGGGGAGAGGTATGATTGTTGGTGGGAAGGTTTATGCAGAAAAATTAATCGATGCAAAGATTGCCGGCTCTCCTAATAGTGTGAGGACTGAACTTCAAATAGCAAGAAAAATCGATAAAGAAGTTTATGGAAAAATGCTTTATATTGAGCAAGATATTGGAAATCTTGAAAAAAGGCAAAAAAGTATAAGGAAAGATATAGAATTTATTGAACTTCTGAGTAAAAGACTCAAAAACTTCCCAGAGGAGAAAAAAGAAGAACTGAAAACACTTGTAGATAATCTGAAAAAGGTTGTAGAGATGCTCAAAAAAGTTAGGAAAAAGAAAGCAGGACTCGAGGAATCTTACGGTCCTTCAGTAAGTGAGAAGGGAAAAATGATAAGAGTTAATACACTTCACAGAGGGGTTTTTGTCGGAATTGGCCAGAACAAATTCCTTGCTGAATATACATATAAATTCGTACTTAT
>JAUWXV010000267.1 GCA_030616165.1 bacterium
TTCTCGTTTTAAATGCCACACACCACCGTTTATAACATCCCTCGATATGATATATTTACAGGCAGTATTTTTTGCCATGTCATCTAATATATAAATTGTGAACACTAATTGAAAATTTTAAGTAAGGAGGTTTTTAGAGTAAGCCGTAATTTTTCATTTTATTAAATAAAGTCTTACGACTGATTTTTAACAAATTTGCGGTATTGGTTCGGTTGTTATGACATTTTTCCAGGGCTTTAATGATAAGTTCTTTTTCAATTTTCATACTTAATTGTTTAGTATATTCTTCCAGTCCTGTTTTTTTTAAATCTGTTTCATCAGTCAATTCGGGATAACCACGAATTCGGAGTGGTAAATCTTCCGATTGAATCACTTCATCCTGAGCAACAATCATTGCACTCTGAACAGCATTTTCTAAATCCCTGACATTTCCGGGCAAATTATAATCCTGCAGGTTACTCATGGCTGATTTAGAAATGCTCTTTATCTTAAGACCTAATTGTTTATTATATTTGTCTATAAAATGTTCTACTAATAATGGAATATCTTCCTTACGTTCGCGCACAGGTGGGACAGTGATTGTAAATATATTCAGGCGATAGAATAAGTCAAGGCGAAATGTCCCTTTTTTTACTTCTTCCTGTAAATCTTTATTAGTTGCAGCAATAAATCTCACATCAATAGGAATAGATTCCCTTCCACCAATACGGTTTATTTTTCTTTCATCCAGCACACGCAACAGTTTAACCTGAGCATCGAGAGGGAGTTCCCCTACTTCATCAAGAAATAGAGTACCACCATCAGCATGTTCGAACTTTCCGATTTTTCGTTCTTTAGCGTCGGTAAATGCCCCCTTTTCATAACCAAAAAATTCACTTTCCAACAAGTTTATCGGTATTGCACCACAGTTAATTGCAACAAGCGGCTTGTCTCTTCTTTGACCGTGATAGTGGATGGCTCTTACAATGAGTTCTTTTCCCGTGCCGCTTTCTCCCTGTATGAGTACAGTGGCATTTGTTTCACAAATGCGCTGCATCCGTTCAAACACCTTCTGCATTTTTGAACTGACACTAATTATATTTTTGAAGCTATACTTCTCCTGAAGCTGTTTCTTTAGATGAGAAATCTCTTCCGTTAAGCGGCTATGTTCCAGTGCACGGCGAATGATAATCAGTAATTCTTCGTTATCAAACGGTTTTGAAATATAGTCGTAAGCACCTTTTTTAATAGCCTCTACCGCAAGGGGTATGGAACCATAAGCAGTAAGAATAATAATGGACATGTCCGGGTGCTTTTCTTTTATATGGGTCATCGCTTCAATACCATTCATCCCGGGCATATTCTGATCCATTAAAATCAGTTCAGAATCAAAAGAGTCCACTACCTTTATTGCTTCTTCTCCATTGCCTACAGCCCTCACAGTATATCCTTCATCAGATAGAATTTGTGTTAAGATATTGCAAATTTTCTTTTCATCGTCAACGATTAAGATTTTTTGAGACATTTTATCTCCACAAACTTAGTGCTAAATACAGATTGTTTTTTTTAAGGATCGATAGATTCTGACAGGACCAAAGGGAAGATTCTCTATTTCAATACAGGCAATGTAACATTAACTTTCGTTCCATGTTCCTCAGGTCTTTCGTTTTCAGTGTAACTTTCAATCTCAATATCACCCAAATGCTGTTGAATTATCCCGTATGATATGGATAATCCCAGACCAGTTCCATCTTTTTTCGTAGTAAAAAACGGGTCAAAAATATGCTCGATATTTTCCTGTGGAATTCCTTCGCCTGAGTCCTGAAATATGATACAGAAAGAATATTGATGCTCCATAGTAAATTGTATAATCTTTTTATTTAAAGAAACAGAAATTTGGAGTTCACCATTATCATCCATTGCCTCCATGGCGTTCATAACTATGTTTAAAAAAACCTGTTTTAATTGGGATGGATCAGCCTTCAGATATTTTTGCGGAGCGTTGAAATTAAGGACAATTTTAATTTTTTGTTTCTTTGCTGTGGTTTCGACCAGAGTTAATGTTTGTTGAAGCAATAATTCTAAGTCCACTTGTTCGATTTTTGGCTTACTTGGCTTGGAAAAAGAGAGTAGCCCTTCGATGATTTCATTTATACGGTCAACTTCTTCTAATATCCCTGCAACCATCTTCCTTTTCGTCTGGTCTTTTAAATCCTTCTGAGAATATTGAATAGTACTTCGAATGGAGGTTAAGGGATTCCGTATCTCGTGTGCTGCACCTGCTGCCAGTTGACCTAAAGTAGCTAACCTGTCGGCGCGGTACATTTTCATCAATCGTGACTTCTGCTGACGGTAGAGGTAAGCATTCTCAAAAGCTAATGCCGCCTGCCCCAGAAATATGTTAAGCAGTTCAATCTCTTCATTATTAATCTTATCTCCGGAAGATTTTGGACTCAGGCAAACAAGGCCAATGACACGGTTCATTGCCATTAATGGAAATATGAAATCAATATTCGTCTTCTTTAGAATCTTTTGTTCGCGTTCGGCAAAATACAAAAATACTTCTGGTTTTTTAGAAATAATCAGATATGTTTGATTGACCGTGAACCAAAGAATAAGGGGATCATCGGGTAAAAAATAGATTTGATCGTTTTTTTGTGCTTCACCCCCCCTGACCTCAGCTAACTGAAAACGGTTGATATCCGGATTAAACAGATAAATGAATATAGTATCCACTTGAATTATCTCACGAATTTTTGAGATAACATTATTTTTCAACTGGTCCAGGTCTACAATTAGCATAAGTGATCTGCTAAATTCAGTAAACGCCTGTCTGAATTCATCGTGTCTTTCGCGAATAGCCTTTCGCCAATAAGTTCGGAGACTATTTTTTAATGCATTCATAAATAATACTTATGAAAACTTTTTTAAAAAATCTAAAGTCTTATAAAAAGGGGAATTTAATTATCTATTGAAAATTATAAAAAGAAGAATTAATAATCAAGTGAAAAATGAAATTAAATGGGTAAATCAGGTTACAATCAATGAGTAATGGTTTACCCATTACAACAATGAAATTGAATATAATGTTCCATTTATTGATGATAAATAGATGTTCTAAGTTTTTATTTAACAAATAATAAAACATATATAAAAAAATAATTAATGAAGTTGGCATATCTCTTGCAATAAATTATATGGGAAATAATATATTAATGCTTACATTGAACGGAATCCTCGTTTAATATTTCCGCTAAAATTGAGTTAGTGATGGTAATTAACGAAAAAAATTATTAAATTTAAATTATTAATGGGAGAATAAAAGGTATGATTTGGAGAATTGCAAGGAAGGAAGTTTTATCAAATATAATAACCTTTCGCTTTACTGTCGGCACGGTTCTTTTTTTGGCTTTGGTTGTTACATTCACTACTGTCCTTATCAGCGATTATCGCCAAAAGATAGAAAGTTACAACGAGTTAGTTTCAAGGAACAGCAGTGAATTGAGACAATTGATGACTTATCAGAATCTTAAGCCCACTGTTTATAAGCCCCCGGAAGTGCTTGCTGTCTTCAGCAAAGGTGTGGAGGAGAGTATGGGAAATTCGGTGCAAATCTCGATTGGCGAAGTGCCTATACCCAAAAGCGCCGCTTCCGCAAAGAATCCTCTACTTTCCATCTTTCCTGTTCTTGATATCGTTTTGATATTCAAACTTATCATAAGCATTCTTACCCTGCTTTTTGCGTACGATGCCATATCGGGTGAAAAAGAAGATAAAACCCTTGGATTGATGCTGGCAAACAATATTCCAAGGCATCAGGTGCTGTTTGGCAAATTCATCGGCGGTATGATAACTATATCTGTTCCAATAGCAATCGGATTTCTTGTGGGAGGAATAATACTTACGATTTCCCCGATGATAAGGTTGTCGTCATCTGATTGGTTTCGCATTGTTTTAATGTTTTTTGTTTCTCTTATTATGGTCGGCGTGCTTTTCAGTCTTGGACTATTTTTTTCCTCAATGACCAGGCGAGCATCGGATTCGCTTATGCTTCTGTTGTTTATGTGGGTTTTGTTTATTCTTGTTATTCCCAATGTGAGCACATACTTAGCAGACCAGATGAAACCTATCGAATCCCGTGAAAAAATTGATTCGCAGGTTCAGGAGATGTGGAGGGAATTCAATAAAGAAGTTAGAGATTTTGACAGAAAAAATCCTTCGAAAGGGAGCCATGTTACAAGCGATGAACAAGAACCATGGGGATGGTATCGTAAGTTCGCTACAAAAGGCTTAATTAGACGAGAACAGAAACTTAAGGCTTTTTCTGAACCTCTTAGAATAGAATATGCGGATAAAGCATGGCAGGCAGAGAGAAGTTATCTGGAAAGTCTAAATCAGCAGAAAAAATTTTCCGATATGCTTTCCTGCTTTTCACCCATATCGTTATATGAGATTTTGATTTCCGGACTGTCAAGAAGCGATGTGGCAAGTTTTGAGGGATTTTTTGAGCAAACCAGAGAATATCGAAAACAGATTATAAATTATCTTTACAGTAAGAATGCTTTTTCTGTAATAAGATATATGGCAACTGTAAAAGAGGAGCATCTTTTTGACATTAGTAGCATGGAAGAATATGGTGTGCTTCGCGAAAAATATGACAGAGAAGAACCTTCGCCACTTAATATTGAAGACATTCCGCAGTTTCGGTATCAACCCGAAAGCGTTGCAGCAACCGTAAAGAGGATTCTTCCTGATATGGCACTTTTATGCATAATGGGGATTTTGTTTTTTTTCTGTGGATTTGTTGCTTTTTTGAAATATGATGTTAGATAACTAAAAGCTGTTAGTGCCATGTTAAATAACATATGTTCTTTTTTGTAATTTTTAAAAAAAAATTTGACTGGATTTAAGCATTTTTTTAATGAGAAAATAAAAAAAGTTCCTTAATTTTTATGTTTGTATGATTTTCAAAAATATGTTAACGGACAGAACGCTGCCTGCACACTGTGTTCTGTCCCTACATAATAATCATTTATGATTAAATATATTGTAGGGACAGGACATTGTCCTGTCCTTCTGTATAAAGTAAAAGTTGATTTTATGT
>JAUWXV010000051.1 GCA_030616165.1 bacterium
ACAGAACGCTGTTCTGTCCCTACATAATAATCATTTATGATTAAATATATTGTAGGGACAGGACATTGTCCTGTCCTTCTGTATAAAGTAAAAGTTGATTTTATGTCATTTATTATTTCTCCATTTCAAAAAATGTCAAGAGAAAAATATATCATTTATTATTTAACAGAGCACTGGTATCTAAATAAACCCAAAGTTCAAATTTCAAATATTATAAACATATTTTAAATTTTCTATTTTGAATTTCTTTCATTTGCCTGCCTGTCGGCAGACAGGAACTTTTTTAGAATTTAGAATTTAGAATTTAAACCATTCACTTTTTAATGTCTCTTTCTCGGTCCAGCCCCTTCAGGGAATGGAATCTCAGAGGAGAATGGTGACATCTCTCTTAATGATTCGATTATCTCGGGCAAAACCGAGAGAACTTCATCCATCTCCTGTTTTGTATTTTCTTTCCCGAGACTGAATCTCACAGAGCCCTGGGCTAACGCTGGTTCTATTCCCATAGCAAGAAGCACATGAGAAGGTTCAAGAGACCCGGATGTGCAAGCAGAACCACTTGAAACTGCCATCCCTTTTCCATCTAACTTCAACATTATAGATTCCCCCTCAATGAATTCAAAGCATACATCAAGTATGATAGGAAGTCTTTTTTCTGGATGTCCATTAACATAGACGTTATTTATTTTCTCTGTAATACCGTTTTGTAAATAGTCTCTCAATTCTCCTATCTTTTTATATATATTGTTTTCTATATCTTTTTTGGCAATTTCTCCTGCTTTTCCGAATCCTATAATTCCGGGAACATTCTCGGTTCCTGCTCTTTTATTCATTTCATGGTGTCCACCGTGAAAGAGAGATTCTATTTTCACCCCTTTTCTAATAAACAGTGCTCCAATTCCTTTTGGTCCATATATTTTATGGGCAGACATAGATAAAAGGTCGATGTTCATCTTATTAATATCGATTGGTATTTTACCAAATGATTGTATAGCATCTGTATGAAAGTATATTCCAGACTCTTTTGCAATTCTCCCAATTTCTTCAATAGGTTGAATTGTCCCGATTTCGTTGTTTGCGTGCATTATGCTTATAAGTATGGTCTTGTCGGTGATTGCGCTTTTCAGGGCATCAAGGCCAACTGTTCCATATTTATCTACTGGAAGATATGTTATGTTAAATCCTTTCTTTTCAAGATATTGACATGTATGAATGACCGCGTGATGTTCTATTTTGCTTGTAATTATCTGGTTCCCTTTTGATTGATTGGCAAAAGCAACTCCTTTAATGGCGGTGTTATCTGCTTCTGTTCCCCCGCTGGTAAAATATATTTCATTAGGTTTTGCTGAAATAACCTCCGCAATTTTTTCTCTTGAGTTCTCTACCGATTTTCTTGCTTCTCTGCCCAACCAATGAAAGCTCGAAGGATTACCGAATGATTTTTTTAAATAAGGTAACATTGCTTCATATACTTCATCTAATATATATGTCGTTGCGCTGTGGTCAAGATAAATTCTTTTTATCATATTTTTTCCCTTTTCCAACATTTTCTTTTCAATTAAATAAACATAAATAATTTAAGAAAAGTTCAGTAAATTATCAATGGATATATTTTTTCATTTTTGGAATGTCAATCTGGTGTATAAGGTTATATTTATATTGTTATTATATGAATTATGAGTGATTGCTTATTGCATTATTACTATCAAATGTGAAATTCGATAATGTCCTCATCTTCCACGACATAGTCCTTTTGGACTTTTTGACCATCATATTTTCCGCTGCCCCAGATTCTCGCAAATTTAAGATTCTGTTCAAAATCCTTATGTATTGACCTTGCTACATCAATCAATGTAGTCCCTTTCTTGAAAACAAAAGGTTCATTAGAATCTGCTTTTTTGCCCGGGATTTTTGAATATACTTTCACTATATCAAGTATCTTATAAACCTCGTTTTTTAGTTTGTCAAAGTTCTTTCTTTCTAAAGAAGATACACTTATTAAAGGAAATTTATCTTTATAAAGGTCGCAAATAATTTTAAAGGTTTCTGAAGATTGGGATATATCATTTTTATTGCAAACTATAGTTGTTTTTTTCAATAATTTCACTTCATTTTTTGTGTCATCAGACATTTTTCCAGTCAATTTTATGTTATATTTATTCAAGACATTTATGATATCCTCTATTTGTTCTATTGGTTCAGATGAGGATAAATCTGTAATAAGTAAAGCAGCGTCTGCGCTTCTTATTATAGATGGCATCCAGTTTTCCATAAAACTGCTTGTTATTGGTGGTGTATCAACGAGTTGAATTTTAATATTTTCATACTCCATCATCCCGGATTGTGTCAATCTTGTGGTGTATGGATATGGAGCAACCTCTGGAGATGCGTTTGTTAGACTCGAAAGCAGGAGTGATTTTCCTGTATTAGGGTGTCCTATCAATACCACCTGTCCTGCTCCTTCTTTCGGAACGAAATCGATTAATCCTCTTTTACTGGCGTGACTTTTTTTACTGGGTTGCTTTTTAAGTTTTGATATTTTTGTCTTTAACTCTTTCTGGAGTTTTTCAGTCCCTTTGTGTTTGGGCATTATCGCAAGCATTTCTTCTAAAAGAGTGACCTTTTCTGGAATCGATTTTGTCTCTCTGTATCTTTTTTCTACTTCAAAGTATTGTGGGGGAAGATTTGCTGGCATACTTTTTTGACCTCATCGAATTTATGAAAAAAACTCGTCTAATTATAATCGTAGTATAATTATAAATTCAATTAATTTAAAAATCAATAAAAATATAAAAAAATATATATTTTGATTAAAAAAAACTGAAAATGAAGAAAAATTTTATTATATTATAATAAATATTGTCCCGATTTTTATTGGAATTTGGAGTTAATTTAATAATATTCGTATAATTTTTTAGGAGAAATAAAAATATGCCTTCCGGTAAAGTAAAATGGTTTAATAACAGGAAGAAGTATGGATTTATAATTAAAGATGATGATGGAAAAGACATTTTTTTTCATATTAAAGGGATAAGTGACCCAATGCTTAGAAATATTATATCTTCTGACCAGAATGTAACTTTTTCAATTATGAAAGACGAGAAAGCAGAAAGAGCAGTAGATGTTAAATCAAAACTGTGAAAACTATGAAAAGCCGGTAGTGTTTGTGAAAAAATTATTGAATAATTGCAGAAATTAAGTTTTATTTCTGCAAAAACGATATGGTAACATAATACCAAAAATTTTCTTTTGTATAAAAATGAGTAATATCATTTTTTAGTATTTCGATGCTGATTTTATTTCGGGAATTTGATTTTTCAACTTCTTAATAGAAATTTTTTAATTAAACTTTTTTAAAGGTTTAAGTTTAGGTAAAATGAATTTAGATTTTAAAAAAATCGAGAATTGTTTTGTTATTTTGCTTGTATTTGTTTTATTGTTTTCTTTTGGAGGATTTCATCAGCCTTTGATTGCCCAGGTAAACGATACTTTGTACGCAGAGATATTGGGTCCTGAGAATCTCCAAACTCTTAAAAGCGGATTAAATACTTTATGGGGTTTTGTTTATGGACCGAGGCTTTCATTGTTAAATGAAGATGATTTCAGTTGGTATTCGGATATAGATGGTTTTCTTGTGCACGGGAAGATTACTAATATTCATAAACTTTCTCCTGGAATACACCAGATTATTTTCACGGTAAAAAATGGGAATGGTTTTATAACAAGTGACACAGTAACTGCGGTAGTTCAAGATCAGTATATAGATAGAGAACCACGAGAAATTGATTACTCTATACCTGAATTTCCTGAGGATTATGATGGTGAAGGTGTGCTAGGAATTTGTATTAATGTGAGCAAATTGGGAGATGTTGACAGTGTTATGATTCTTGAAAATACAGTCAATGATTCAATTATAGAAGAAATGGCATTAAACTGGGCAAGAAATTGTAAATTTTATCCGGCAGAAGAGAGGGGTATTCCACAGAGCACCTGGATAGTGAGAAAATATAAGTTTCCTATAGATAAGGAGGAAATAGAATTAGCCAGAAGGTTAGATAGACCAGGGATTGTTCCTGACCGGGGCAGAGGCATCGCAACGAGCGAGCAGTTGAAGCGTAGAAGAGAAGAAGAGAGAAGAGTGCCCATAAATCTTGGAACTGGTGAGCCAATTGTGGTTACCGGACTTCCAGAGGCTGTTATTCAGGGTTTTACAAAACTTTCAAAAGATAAAAAACCACTTGTTGGAATGATTAAAGCATGCATTAAGGTTGATTTTGCTGGTTTTATTACCGAGATTTTGATTATTGAAAATACGTTTAAAGATGATTGGGTTGAGAAGGATTTGACAAAAATGCTCTATAATTCCCTTTATGAGCCAGTAACTGAAGATGGCGGTCCGGGTATAAGAGAATGTTATACTGCTTTTGTTGTTGAAGACAATTATTTTAAAGAGATGAAGAAGGGTGATTTTACTACGTGGAAGGATGTATATGGGATAGAATTTGCTCAGTTGACTGAAGGTGATAATCCCGACTTTTCAGAGGTTGAGGGTGATGTTGAATCTGCTGTTGGTCTCTTCAGAATGATTGCTGAAATTACTCCTGAAGGGCAAATAAAAAATATAAAAGAAATAGAGAAAACTATTAACCGTAAAAATGTCAAAAATAGCTTTGTAGATACTTATAAAGAGTATGAATATAATCCGGCGGTAGTTAATAATTTTCCAGTGAAGAGTTATATCCTGCCTTATTTTTCATTTAGCAATCCAGATTATTATCACAATAAAAGGATGCTGGATTCTTATAATTTAGGATTCCAGTTTTATGTTAAGGGTGATTACAAATTGGCGATAGAAGATTTTAAAGATGCATTGTTCCGGGATTCAAAAAATGATTTTACTGGATTAATACCTCAGATAATTTACTGTTATGAATTCAAAAAAGAGAAGGATAAAAAGAAAAAGCTTCAACTTTACGAGCAGGCAATAAGAAAGAATGCTTATTATCAGAACTTTGAAATTTTTGAAAAGCTCAATGAAGACTATATAATCTTAAAAGAATCTCTTTCAAAGAATGTCTCGTTCTTTTCTCTTTTGTCTGAAGATCGGCATAACTTTAATGAGATATATTCGTTTTTTTCTGAATCTGATATGCCCCAGAACGAAGATGATCTTTATGCAGTTTACGATGAATTGAAATATCCAGATAAAGCAAGAGAAGCTGGTCTTGAGGGAACTGTGGAGATAGCATTATATATTATACCGAGTGGAGATGGTGGTAAAGTAAAACATGCGAGAGTTTTAAAATCGATTGGCAATAAAGACTGCAATAAGGCAGCTTCAAAAGCAGTAAAGAAATTAAATTTTACGCCAGCAACACTCGAAGGCGACCCGGCTAATTCATGGACAAGTATGCTAATAACCTTTTCACTTTCAGAAGAATTTATGCTCAGAGGGAGAAAGCCTATCCCTGATTCAGTCAGATATAAGAGAGACGAACCTTTGGAAAATGATAAATTAAAAAATTCTCTCCAGGTTAGTCTTCCTCTTATTCTGGTTAAAGGGAAGAGTAAGTTTTCAAAAGCAAAAGATGATACAAAAGGGTTTGTCAGAGCGTGTATTGAAATGGATAGCACTGGAATTGTTAGAAATATTCTTATACTTGATAATAAAGTTTCAAGAGATTCACTCGTTGCAGCAGATGATTTTGCTTTAATGTTGGCAGGAAGTGTATTCGACCCGATAAATCTTAAAGGTGGACCTGAAAAACAGTCGTTCCTATGTTCTTTTAATATAAAAGAGAAATTTTTTACTTCACAGAGGAATTTAAGATTTAAAGATTGGTTAAGTGAAAATGCATTTAAATTTCCAGAGTTAAAAGAAGAATTTCAAACTGATTCTTTATTAGATAATGCCAATTTATCCATCGATTCAACTTCGCAGCAAGATTCAAATAAAAAATTGGTTAAAGCATCAGAAAATGTAAATTATAGATTTGTTACAGATTGGAGCAAACTGGATGTAATTGTAAAAGAGGAGACCGATTCTACTACGGAGGGTGTTTTAGAATTTTTATTTAAAATCGATACCGATGGTAAAGTAACAAAGTTGAAAGAAATGGCAAATTCACTTAAAAACGCAGGCAAACTAAAGGATAGGTTGTTTGAATCTATTGTTGATTATGATTTTAAGCCGGGTGCCGCGAAAGATGTTCCCACAAATTGTTATGTCCATAAAAAGTTCGCATTTCGCAGAAGGGACGAAGAAAGATTTAAAGATTTATTGAAAGAGAATAATTCAGCATATAAAGAAGTTGTCAAGGGAAATGAAAAGAATGCATCAAAAAAGTTTGAAAAAATAGTAAAATCTGATTATTTCGGAGATTATTTATGGGTTTATCCTTATCTTGCTTCTTATTATCAAAAAAATGATAAGGTGTTAGATGCTATTTATTTATATTATGATGGCATAAAAAGATATGCTTTTTTAAATGATTTTGAACGTTTGAATCATATTGCCGATGAATTGATGTTCCTGAGAAGGGCGGTTTGGAGTGGGGAGGATTTATATTCGCTTCTTCCGAGTGAAAAAAAATATGATGAAAAGGTATTGATTTCAATCCTCCCAGAAGAAAACAGACCCAAATTAATTGAAAGTTTAGATTCATTGTCAAATTATATCGAATATCCGAAACTTAAGGATGACGAAATAATTAATAGTGGAACAGTAGTAGTTGCCGCACTTGTTGACAAAGATGGAAATATAAAGGAAACAGAAATAAAAGAATCTATCGGAAACAAAAAGTTTGACAAAGCGGCTGTTAATGCAGTAAAAAAATTAAAGTTCAAACCTGCAATTTATAATAATGAACCAATAGAACACTGGTTTAATGTCCCGGTCAAGCTTGATAATATAACGAGGAAAGAATAGATATTTTTAATATAGTAAGTTGACTCTGCATCTTCAATTTTAATTATAATTCTGCCAAATGTAAACCCATCTATAGAATAATCTATATAATGTAAACCCATCTATAAAATAATACAGATTAATGATAAACTTTATTTGAAATTTCCTTTTACTCGCTGAATGCAGGAATGAGCCTCAAAACATTTTTATATTAGATTTTCTACAGAACTTCTTTATGAAAGAAAAGTATATTTTTTATCTTTCATATATTTCTTTTCAATATAAACTATATTTCAATTCCCTTTGATTTAATCTCATCTCCAACAAAGGTGCCGCTGTTTTCAGAGTCAAATTCCTCTTCAGTTAATCCTAATATTTCCATAGGCTTTTTTATCCCTATACGAGCGCGTCCCAAAAGACACAATCGCTCCCAAAGATCCATATCTTTAAAATCATCAGAAACAATAAACAGGTCTATGTCACTATGTTCTTCGACTTTCCCTTTTGCATGAGAGCCATAAATGATAATCTTTTTAACCTTAATTCCCATTCCTTCAAGTTTTTGCTTATATTCAGTTATAATTCGATAAATTTCTTTATCCATTGAAAAACCTCTCTTGTTTTTGATAAAATTGATTCTGCCCTCTCCTTCGAAAAATCTTTAAGTATCTTCTGGAAGTCACTTGGGTATCTTGTAACCACACTTAGATTTGTAATTTCTGCTATGAAATTTTCAATATCTTTATCTGGAGATAATTCCGCAATTCCCATAAGATATTCTAAGTCGTGAATTTTTGGTGGCGTTTTACCTGTAATTTCCTCAACTTTAGATTTAAGTGCTTTCTCCAGAGCGAGATGACACATAAATACTGTATATATATACCTCCCTGAATTAAACATATGTTCGGCAGTATCTAAATCGTATTGAGCAGAATCTAACAGGTTTTTTACCTCCTTTTTCATCGTTTTTCTCCATACTTATTTATCCTATAATTTAATAAATTCAGCGCCGTTGACAGGAAAACATATTTCCACAGCCAGGGGGATATTTCTTGGTTTGTAGTAGTATTTATCCACCCTATTGATGAAGTTATTCAATTTATTTTTATCAATCAAAACAGCAGCGCATCCGCCCATACCAGCCCCCACAAGCCTTGCACCCGCCGCACCTTCGGTTTCGAGTGCAATGTCAACCAGTTCATCCAGTTCAGGACAACTCATCGCATACCATCCCGGCTGTTGGTAAAGTCTGTATGCTTCATTATCTTTTTCCGATGAAGCCTTCTCTATTAATGAATCAAGTAGTTCGTCGGCTGCACGAAATCTAAATGGAACCCTCTTTCCCTGAATTATCTCGGTTACGCGGTCTCCATTGTGAGAAATATTCATCAATCTGCCAAACTCAAGAACATTCCCATTTTTTAAAAATTCAACAGCCTTCTCACTTCTGATGCACTCTGCAATTCCAAAAAGACAAGCGTCCCTTACCCAATAACCCTTTTCGGATTCCTCATGAGTAGTAAAAATTTTTTTCCAGAATTCCCTGTTTTCCGGAAATTGTTTGTTTAACTCATCTCGTGTGACCTTTTCTGGGAGAGACTTAATCATTGAGTATATCTCCCTTTCGGATACATTCAAGCGTTCAGGTGTTACATCTCTGAGATATTCCATCTTATGGGAGTAATTTGGAAAGAAATTTCTGAGTAGTTTAAATCCAATTTCGTAATTTGCCACTCCTGTATTAAATTTACTTCGTGCACCGGCTATTTTACTCGCAGATACCATTGAATTGCACAAAGCAATGCAGTAATTTCTTGGGAAAGGAACATATCTAACAGAAAACGGGTTGAACGATATATGTGAAATATTTCCTTTTTTACCGATATATATAGCAGCATGGTCCCCCTTTCCGCCCCTTGTTCCCACATACCATTCAGCGGTTCCGCAGAAATCGATAAATTCCTGCTCACTGAGTCGAATATCATTTATCGCCATCAGTGTCATTGCTGTTCCGACGACCAGCGACGAAGATGATGAAAGCCCAACCGCATAAGGAATATTGCTGTGAATGACTGCATTAAAACCTGAAAGTTCAGGGAAATGTTTGTCGCCCTCTCTTTTAATATAATTTTGTAAATAGAGCGCAGATGCCTGGAAATAATTAGTCCAATCTGTCGATTTTTTTTGCTGGATTCTTAATTTAAGTTGGTGCTTGCTCCATCCATCCCAGTCTGTAACCTTTAAGTCAGGGAGATATTCGTTTATTGAGAATGAGCGGGGTTTGAAAGTTTGATTGCAGTTGTAAATATGAATTTTATCATCTGTTCGGGGCTGAATCACCATAATCAGACTGTGAGTAGCAATCGGATTTACCGAACCCATTCGGTGGTCGATATGCATCCCTAACAGGTTTATCCTGCCCGGAATGCGGAGTAATGCAACCTTTTCATCGCAGCCATAAATCTCCTTTGCATACTCAAGCCCTTTCAGAAATAGTTCTTTTTCGGAATCGAAAATATTTACATCAGTGAGATAATCTTGTTCTATATAATCAAAAAATGATACTGGTTTGTTTTCTAACAAATCCAGCCATCTTTTTATTTCTGTTGCGTTTTTTGTGATGTTGTTAGTATTAATCATACCTGAAAATTGCTATATGATTTTTAAAATAAATATAAACAAGAAATTTTCTAAATCAAATAGATATTATGAGATTACTGAAAAAGTCGAATTGATGTTTGATTTTTTAAAAATATTTTTTAAATTATGAGCAACTTCTAAAAGACGAATGTAAAATATATCTTTAGGTAGATACATGCAATGACATATCTCTACTTTAATATATTGATTTACTTTAATTTCCACAACAATGTAGGGACAACCCTCTTATTTGTTCATGCTGAATTTTTCATTTTTTTCCGCTTCGTCTTGAAAAAAAGTGGGCTCCGCCACAGCGGATTCCCCGAGTACTCGGGGGAAAAGAAACTTTCAATTTTAAACTGGAGGAATTTGTATGAAAAACAAAATCGGTCGTAGAAGATTTTTAAAAACTGCTGCTGCAGCAGCAAGCTTTACTATCATAAAACCCAAATCGGTATTTGGCACACCTGCCAATTCTACCATTTGCCTTGGTATGATTGGTTGTGGAAATAGGGGCAGTAGTGTTGCATCTTCCTTTATGGAAAATACTGATACTCGGGTGGTTGCTATTGCTGAACTATTTGAGAATCGTCTTGTAGCAGGTAAAGAACGCTTCAATAAACTGTGCAGGAGGAAGGGCTTCCCGGAAATAAAGGATTCTCACTTGTTTCTTGGTTCCAGAGGGTATATGCGGCTTCTGGAATCAGACGATGTTGACGCAGTTTTGATTGCCACACCAACATTTTTACATTCGGAACAACTTGTAGCGGCCGTTGAAGCGGGCAAACATGTATATTGTGAAAAACCGGTTTCTGTTGATGTTTATGGATGTCGAAGGGTTATGTTCGCGGGTAAAAAAGCTGATAACCGATTAAGTCTTGCAATAGGACTTCAAATTCGCCATGCGACGCCATTTGTCGAAATGGTCCGTAGGATCCACAATGGGGCTATTGGTGATATTGTGATGGGACAGGCACATTACCTTGCCGGTTTTCTCAAACGTCCGATTATTCCTGATGCTTCACCCGATGAAATGAGGATTCGTAACTTCTACTACCACCGTGCACTTTGCGGCAGTATCATTCTTGACCAGGGGATTCATGTGATTGATATATGTAATTGGGTCTTAAGGTCTCATCCAGTAAAAGCGACAGGAACCGGTGGACGGAAAGGTCGGGATGATTCGGGAAATGTTTGGAGCTATTTTGTGGTCAATTTCGAATATCCAGATAACATTCCTGTTTCTTTGCAGGAGACACAGTTTGACCCGGGATATGGAGATGTGTGCGAGCGCTTTTTCGGAACAAAGGGTATTTCAGAATCTCACTATACCGGTGGAGTGTTTATTAGAGGCGAGAACGAGTGGGATTCAGGCGTTGCAAGGGGTACAAGAGAAGAAATAAATAAAAAGGATTGGGCCGCAGGGTCTTTTAAATCAGCGCTTGAGGATGCCGATTCTAATAAAGAAAAAGCATTTGTTGACAGTATCAAGAGTGGTAACTACATCAATGAAGCCTATCAAGGCGCCGAATCTACTCTCAGTGTTATCTTAGGGCGTACTGCTGCTTATAAGGGCGAAGAAGTTACATGGGATGAAATTTTGTCATCGGATGAGAAGTGGGATCCTATGATTGACCTTTCGCAGTTTGATAAATAACAAATATATTTTTAACTTCTTCTTTCTACGACGGACTGAGACTGTCGGAGTTTGACAATTCTCTGAGCAGGGAGGTATCCTCTCCATGTTACATTTGCATATATGATGGAGTTTTTACCTATAATTGAGCCCGGATTTATCACTGCATTGCATCCAATGTCAGATGTGTCTCCTAATATAACACCAAATTTTAAAAGTCCAGTATCGTGGATTTTACCATCAATTTCAACCTTTACATTCTCTCTGATCAATTTAGTATTGGCGATTTTAGCCCCTGCTCCGAGATGTGATTTAAATCCGATGATACTGTCACCGACATAGGAAAGGTGAGGAATGTTCGCCCCATCGAATAGAAATACATTCTTGAACTCGCAGCTGTTTCCCATGACAGCATTATCACCAGCAATCAGGTCTCCTCTTATGTATGCTCCATTTCGAATCTGGCAGTTCTTCCCTATAATTGCAGGACCTTTGACCATTGCACCGGGTTCTACCACAGTACCTTCATCTATAAAGACATTCTTGTCAACCCACGCCCCGGGCATAATCTCCCCTTTTATTTGTGGATTAAGATTTTCAAGTATATAATTATGTATCTTGTTAATTACGTCCCAAACTAATTCAACTCCGTCGAAAATGGATTGATGTTTAGTCTTGGATAAATCGAAGAATGTTTCAGGTGACAGCATTTATATAACCTCCATATTAAGTTTGTTTGAAATAATGGAACATCAAATAATGAAAAATGATTAATTTCAATTTGTAGATAATCATTAGAATACATCTCTGCATTATAAATCCTGATTTAAGATTCATAAAGCTTACATTCTTTCAGCACTTCGAGCACCTGTTTATGAATGTATTGGTTTGCTGAACATATAATGTTGAACCGCTTATTTATATCGGGTTCAAACTTTGGCGGGTTGCCGTTGTAATCAGTAATCACGCATCCTGCTTTTTGAGCAATTGCCAGACCAGTAAATACATCAACAAAAGGCTGTTTATTAGCAAGGTATATATCGACTTTTCCCCTTGCAACATCGCAGAAACCTGATGGTCCCCCGTTTGGCAGGATAAATTTTACCTTTTCAAAGAGCGGCTTAAAGTTTATTGCTGCAGGATAAAGATAATGGGGTTTCATTAAGTATGTCTCGATGAATGCATCAGATAATTTGGATGTTTGGGACGGTTTTATTTCGGAAATATCTGTAATATTTTTGTCTTTAATTCTTGATGTATATGCTTTGTGGCTGTCGCAAAAATCGATGGATCTGCCTGCACAATCTCCCACAATTGCAGTCTTAACACTATCGTCCTCTGAATACACCGCAAGTGTGGTATACCAGAATGCGGATATATTCCTCTTATAAAGAAGACTTCCGTCAAATGGGTCAGAAATAAAATATACTTTTTCGTCCAGTTTTTCAGGGCAGGATTTACTTCTTTCTAAATCTAATTTCCCTGCCTCTTCCGATAGAAATGTTCCATAAATTCCCTTTTCTTTAATCTTTTTAATAAAGAAGTCTTCCACTTCTTTATCTACTTTAAGGGTTTCTGGGTCCCAGTGTCTGTATTCTCCAGTGCGGACATCCACTACTCTGGTTCCTTTTGAACCGAGAGAGTTGACCAGTTCAATTGATTCTCTTATAACTGTGAGTCCAAATTCTGTCCAGGAATCAAATTCGTGCGACTTATTCATGGTATTTAGTTCTCCTTCGGATTTTTTTCAATTTAAGTGTCATTTTTGATTAAAATTTTAATTTACTTGCTCGTTCAGTATTGACATTTTCAAAAATTATAATAAATATATTTTAAATAATCAATATAAAAGTGGAAATGAGTTCGGTAAATCAAAACTATACAATATAAACTTATTAGATTTCAGTTCTTAATTTACCATCTAATAGAGAGATAGTCATCGGTTTTAAATACACATTTCATGCTGTCGATTCTATTCCACCCCCGTGATTTGGCTTTCCTTTCAGCCGATTCGGGATTTTTGTATTCGATGACAACTTCGTAAGGAGGATCGACTTTATATAATTTCATCTTGTCAATTTTCCTGACTGCTCTTTTAATCCCTTCTTTAATTTTTTCTCCTGCTTTCTCTGGTGAAAGGTTTAATGCAACGTTCAGTCCCAATCCCTTTTTTACTGCTGCGGTCTCGATATTTGGTATTATTTCTTTAATTTCATTGCACGCAACATCATCTCCGGAAAGAAAAATTGTAGGAACATTGAAATGACTTGCATAAAGAACCATAGCACCTGTTTCACCAATAAGTTTACCATTAAGCCATATATTATTGATTGTTCTGCTGGAAAAGGAGTGGGCTAAATTCCCATTCGGGGCGTTTGACATAGCGTGCTGTCCAATAATCACAAGTGCGTCGAATGAAGAATCAAGTGTGAAAAGTCCACCAGGGTATCTTCCAAGTATGACCCGGGCTTCTGGATGTATATAATCTATGTTGACTCCGCCGCTGCCGTGTCCGTCAAGTACTCTTATTTCGGATACCCCCTCTTCAAGAAGACCCTCTACTGCAGCATTTATCTCTTTTGTCAATAAAATTTTTGATTGTTCATAGTATTTCCCTGTTGAATATGAATGGTTTTGAAATGTAACAACACCTGATACACCTTCAAGGTCAGTCAATATATATATTTTTAATTCTTTATTTGATGAAAATTGAGGCTGTTGACTATAGATAGTCGAAAGATTTATCAAACTTAATAATAATATTAAAGAAAACGATACCGAAATGATATTTCTTATTATTTTCATTTTGACTTCCAGTTTTTTATGATAGATATTTTATTATTTAGAACAATATAGAGACACATTGCAATGTTTCTCTACCGTATATGGAAAGTTTTGGTATTAATCATAGTAGATACTAAATTTTTATAACTTTTTCATAAATCTTGGCATTTATGAATAAATCTAAGAGGTCTTTATCGATATGCTTGCTTTCAACTTCCATTTTTAATATATTGAGGGCTTTTTCAAATGGGACTGCCTTTTTATATGGTCTGTCAGCGGCGGTCAGTGCATCGAATATGTCCGATATTATTATCATTTTTGCCTGTAGAGGTATTTGTTCTGAATTGAGTTTTCTTGGATATCCGACTCCATCAAGTTTCTCGTGATGTGCATGTGCAATATCAGGAATATCTTTAAATTCTTTAGTCCATGGAACCTGGCTTAAAAATTTAAAAGAGTGTGTAACATGGGATTCTATTTCAAGTCTCTCTTGCTCGTTTAAACTTCCTTTTTTTATTGAAAGGTCTTTGTATTCTTCAGGAAATAATAGATTTGTCAAACTGAGTTCAGGGGATTTGAATGATTTTTCTACGATTTTTTTCAATGTTCTTAGATTATCTTCTTCAAGTAAAGTTGGTTCATTGCACTCAATAACCGTTTTTGAATATTCATCTAACTCACGAATTTTATTATTATATTCTTTCTCGATTGTTTTAAAAAACTCGTCGAAGTTTGTATCTCCGCGTTTTAAAAGATAGTCTAATTCCTTTTTTAGTTTTTCGATTTCGATATTTTGTTTTATAAATGTGAATCTGTTTAAAATATCTTTCAGTTTAAGTGGATAAAGTTTTTTTTCCTTAAGAAGGACATTTTCTTTGACGCCGACTTTACCAAAATCATGAAGCAGAGAAGCATATCTGATTTCTTTTATTTGTTCTTTAGTGAACTTTACATCGGCATATTTACCTGTTTCAGTTTTATCAACTTGTTCGGCAATTCCGACGGTTAGTATAGCAACTCGCTGTGAATGTCCTGAGGTAGTGGGATCTCTTGATTCAATCGCTGTAACTGATGCTTTAACGAACCCTTCAAAGAGGTTTTCGATGCTCTGATAAAGAAGGTTATTTTCAATGGAGACCGCAGCCTGTCCCCCAAGTGAATAGAGCAGATCTACACATCTTTTGTCAAATGGTATAACTTCGTTATCAAAATCTTCAGGAGTCTTTAAGAGTTTTTCCATACTTTTCTTTCTGTTAATAAGTTGTATTACTCCAATTACTTCATCCACATGATTCTTTAGGGGGGTAGCTAACATAGATTTTGTGCGGTAACCAAATTTAATGTCGAAACTTTTATTTACTTTATATTCTTTTTCTTGTGGAATTTTATATACATCCTTGATGTTGAGTGTTTCACCTGTTGCTGCTATATATCCGGCGATGCTTTTTTTTGAAATTGGCATTGTGAATTCCTGATAACTGATATTTAGAGAATCTGTCTGACTGAGTTTGAATCTTAAATATTTTTCTTTTTCCTCATTATCTACTATTAAGTAAAGACTGCCTGCATCTGCGCTTGTAATTTCACGGCTTTTGAGAAGAATCTGATGGAGAAGTTTATCGAGGTCTTTTTCTACCATAAGCATTGAGCCGATTCGGGAAAATTCTTCTATTTCTTTGGTTCGAAGTTCTAATTCTTTTTTAAGAATGGTCGACTGGTATTTTAATTGAAGGTCAGAAAAATGTTTTTCAATCTTTTTTGGAAAAATTACTTTACTGGTAGGTATTTGGATTATATCATCAATGAAGTCAATGTCCTGAGTTAGTTCAGTTCCATCTTCTATAATAAGAATAATAGATAGGAAAATTTCATCGGGAATTTTTCGGATTTCTTTGAATTTTTCGAGGTTTTTTTTAAGAAATTCGTTATTCACAAGAAAAACAGAAAGAGAATCTTTGAATAATTCCTTTGTGATAGTTTGAGTTTTAATCAGTTTTATGCCATCTTTTTCAAGAAATTCATGAAGTTCTTCAACAGGAACTCCCTCCGAATATATTACATTTTTGTTACGAATCGTATTCATCTGTATCTTTTTTAAAATATTATTTTAATGAAAAATTTGGTAAATATTAAAAATTAAATTACATTTGACAAATTTTAGTTAAAATTGAATAATCTAATTTTATCGACAACCTTATTAATTATCCAATCAGGAGTGGATGCACCGGCGGTTATTCCCACAGAGTCAGCGGTTTTGAACCATTCCGGCTTCAAGTCATTTTCAGATTCTACTTGATATGTATTTAGATTCAAAGATTTAGAGATTTCTGTTAATCTGTATGTATTAGCACTTTTAAATGAGCCGACAATAATCATAGCGTCATTTTTTTTAGACATAGACCTTATTTCTCTCTGATATGATTTTGTTGGTCCACAAATGGTATCCATAAATTTTAGTTCTCGACATTTGGGGATGAGTTCAGCGATTATTTTTTTTGTATTTTCGATATTTTGAGTGGACTGGACAACTACACCAATTTTTTTTATTATCATCTTAATATTTTTTTTAACATCTTCAGGTTTTGCGATAATAATGGGTTTTTTTATCTGACTTGCAATGCCGATAACTTCGTCGTGGTTGTAATCACCGATAATAACGACCTTATACCCATCCGTTTCTAATGTTTTTGCAATTTTATGGATTTCAAGTACAAGTGGACAGGTGGCATCAATGATTTTTATTTCCTTCTTTTTCGCTTCATTGTATATTTCGGACGTAGTACCGTGTGCTCTTAAAAGTAAAGCTCCATCTTTTATCTGGTCAATGTTTTTTGCCGTCTTAATCCCGGCATTTTTAATTCTTTCTATTACATATTCATTATGCACTATATCGCCGAGCATATAAACATCATTATGTTTTTTTGCGCCGTTTAGAGCCATGCTAACTGCCCTTTTCACACCAAAGCAAAAACCAGCATTTTTCGCTATATTTATTTTCCCCATCTTATATTTTTATTTTAAAGAGAATAATTTTTCTTATTGTACTGAAGGATACTGTAAAATCAATGTTTTTTACAATCCAAGTTCATCAGAAATTTCTTTCATTGCATTGAGAACAATCTCGATATGTGAGTCGAGGTCAGTATTCATCAATTCTGCTCCATTGACGATATCTTCTCTTGATACCTGTCTTGCAAATGCTTTGTCTTTCATCTTTTTTTTGACAGATTTGACCTTTACCTCGCTTAATTTTTTATTTGGTCTGACGAGTGTAACGGCAACAATAAAGCCGGTTAATTCATCTACTGCTGGGAGGACTTTATCCATAAGAGATTTTTTTTCAAGACCCAGATAGTCCGCATGACATAGAATCGCATACCTTACATCTTCGGGATAGCCTCTTTCTTTTAAGATTTCTGAGCCTTTAAGTGGATGCTCTTCTTTAGTAGGATATTTCTCGTAGTCAAAATCGTGCAGAAGCCCCACTATACACCATTTATTCTCATCCTCGTTATATTTATTAGCATATGCTTTCATCGCAGATTCAACCGCAAGGGCATGCTTTATCAAATTCTCGTTTTTTGTATATTCCTTCAAAATCGCCAGAGCATCTACCCTATTCATCCGGAGCCTCCTTTTTCTTTTATAAATTTTATAAACCAAGCACAAA
>JAUWXV010000295.1 GCA_030616165.1 bacterium
TGAGTGAACTCACCGTAGGTAAACCCCGACATAGGAATACCCAAATTTGAGGATTGGAATGAACTCAAATTTGCGGTATTGCTTCGTTGTCAGGATTATTCAAAAAGATTAGGAAAATTTGGCATAAGCTTTTTCTTTGCGGTTTGAGTAAAAGAAATTCAGGGGCGAGCAAACAAAATCCTTTTAGATATGAAAATCTCTAATATTTTTTTTAAAAAACCTTAACTTTTTGGTTTATGAATAATCCGGGTTAATTAATGAGATGATGTTAAATGCGTCGCAATTTGGGTCAGTTAATTAATGTGCTTATCTAAAATTAAACTAATAAATAAACATTATATAGACAGACACTATATAGCTAATAAAAATATATTTATAAAAAAAATAAAATTAAAACGATAATAATAGCTACTTATATGTTTATTTTACACTTAAATACATAGACTTTTATGTTATAATTTTAAACTTATTAAAATCTTAAAGGAGGATATTACTATGTACAGAGAGCAAAAATTACGGATAATGCTTTTAATAATGATTTTTTCATTTATTAGTACAAAATTATTAGTATCTCAGCAAGTGACAAAATGTCTTGCTTTGATTACTGAAATAAATGGAGATGTTCTTTTTAAAAAGGCTAATAAATCTAACTTTGTGAAGACTTTTTGGGGAGCACAACTATACCAGGGCGATCAGGTAAAAACATCGAAAGGATCCGGAGTATTTTTACTGTTTTCAAACGGTAATCTTATTAACTTGGGATCTAACAGTATGATCACAATTTCTAAAAAATCTTCTTCTGAGAATGAAACAAAAAAATCTGTTAAAAATATTGGATCAGAACTAATACCTGATTTCTCGATTTTAACCTTAAGGCGTGATGATAAAGGTGAGATAGGTGCCTTAGTTGGTTTACGAACAGTATATATTGATCGACAGGTCGTATTAATATCACCATGCAATACTTTGATTAATACTAATCTTCCCTCTTTTTCATGGTTCTCAAAAAAATCTTTTGACAATTTTAATGTGAAATTATACAACAGCAATGGTTTATTATGGAGTAAAGAAATTTCTGAAAACAAAATGGAATATCCCGGGGATGAAGAGGAACTTGAATACGGAGAATCCTATTTTTGGCATGTAGAGGGAGAGGATCTTATTGATACATATAAATCAGTGAATCAGGGATTTTCGATCCTTTCACAAGAAAAATCGATTGAGGTGGGGGCACAAGAAAAAAGGATTAAGGATTTATTCAGCGATGATCCCAACAGTTGTAGTTATCATTCGCTATTGGGGTCCTATTACATTAAAAAGGATTTACTTGAGGATGCCATAAAAGAATTTAAAAAAATCTCGGAAATAAATGCAGATGCACCATTACCACATGAAATCTTAGGGAAACTTTACAATGATACAGGAAAGAAAGATATGGCAATCGCCGAACTTCAGAAGGCTTTGCAATTAAGTAAAAATGGAAAATAAACAGTATTATAAATATGTCCCTTAAAAATTTTATACTATAGGCCTCTCAAAATCAAGGCAATATATAAAATAAAGAAAACAACCTAACTCTAAAATACTATGAAAATTTTTCACTTTGTTTTCTTCATTTTAATTTTCTCAATAACTAATATTCCATTTCTGAGATCTCAGCAACTTACACAAGACGAGTTTGAAGAACATCTTACAGAAGCTTACCGCCAGAGCAATAACCAGTTGGTAAAATCTCTTATCGGGGACCATAGGTTAATGGTTAAACCATTCGTTAACAGGCTCATCAGAGAAAGTATTTTATTGGAATTGAATGGAAACATCAGCGAAGCTCAGCAAAAACAGAGTCTTGCTGAAAAAACAGCCAGTACATTTATAAATATTCATGGAGAGAAAAGCCTTGTAATAGCTGTTAACTATCTAAGCTTATGGTCAAAAGAACAGAAAAAAAAGAAAGTGCTGGCTGACAGTCTGTTTGCTCTTGGTACCAGCATACGGGGAAACAGGCAGCAACATGAGAAAGCAATTGAGTATTACCAGCAGGCATTGGAAATATACACGGAGATTGGAGATGAGAGAGGAGAGGCAGAAATTCTGGGTGGTTTGGGTTTTATTCAGTGGTACAGGATTATATGGTTTCAGGAGGATCCTAAAAAAGCCTTGTCATATTTTCAGGAAGCATTGGAAATCAGGAATAAAATTGATGACCAACAACTAATCGGAAACAGCCTTAATGTTATTGGTTCCATAAACCTGAGATATATAAGAGACTATTCAAAGGCAGTTAGCTTTTATAAAAAAGCAGAGCTTGTTCGACGGGAAATTGAAGATATAGCAGGATTAGGAAGTACCATTAGCTATATGGCCTCTGCTTATGAGAACCTGGGTCAATTTGAACAAGCGCTTGAGTATTTTAAATCATCTTTTGATGTTAACCAGGAGTTAGGGAATCAAACGCGCATGGCTGAAGCCATGCTAAGGTCCGGAATAATTTTCACCGATATGGGGAATTATCCCAAAGCCCTCGAGCACTTTGAAAAAGCTTTAGAAATTTACAATAATTTAAACGAGAGATTATTTGTTGGCGATGTCTTAAAGGAGATAGGATTTGTGTATTCCAAACTTGGGGATTTTAAAACAGCCATTGAGAAGTACACTGAAGTTGTACAAATTATGAAGGAAGAAAATGATTTGTCAGGACTTGCAGGTGTCTATAATAATATAGGAATTACATTGCAATCCTCAGGTCGAATTGAAAAGGCATCTGAGTATTACAAGAGATCTCTGGATATATATGAAGAATTAGAAGACCAATATAAAGAGCTCCCCCTGCTGAATAATCTGGGAACTGTATGTTATGATATGAAAGACTATGCTAAGGCAGAGGAATATCATTATAGAGGCCTTCAAATTAGTCGGGAGTTGCAGGCTAAACTTGTTGAAGTTCATTGTCTTCTTAATATGGCAAATGACCAAAACCGGCTTGGAAAGTTGGATGAAGCTATGGTCAACTATCAAACAGGGTTTGACAAAGCCACGTCATTGAACAGCCCTGATCTTATCTGGAGAATACTTGTTGGTATCGGTGAAAATTATGCATTAAGGAACGAGTATGATAAAGCGATTGAGTACAATGATAGAGCCTTGAGTATCATCGAAAAAATGCGTGGTTTGATGCAGAGTGATGAGTATAAAGCGGGTTATATGGCTGTTGAGCGTTATGCCTTTGAAGGCGCAATCAATCTTCTGGCAAAGCTTCATGAAAAAGACGGAACAAAAGGATACGACCTTCAGGCTTTTCATTATGCTGAACGCAGCAAAGCGCGGGCATTTTTAGATCTTCTGGCAGAATCGATAGCAAATGTTCGCGAAGGTGCAGACCAGAAATTACTGGAAAAACAGGAGGAGATCTTAACCGGTTTATCACAGACAAAACAACAATTGGAACAAGAATCTTTAAAAGACCAGGTCAATGCAGATGTTGTCACGGAATTAAAAGGGCAGATTGATACCCTGGAAGAAAAATTTAAAGACCTTCAGAAAGAAATCAGGAGTACGAACCCGAAGTATGCAGACTTGCAGTATCCTCAACCGGCATCATTGAAAGAAGTGCAGTCTTCTTGTTTAGACAGAAACACTGTCTTTCTGGAATACTCATTAGGTGATAGCTGTTCATATCTCTGGGTGATTACCAATCGTTCGCATAATCTCTACAAACTTCCGGACCAGAATACGCTTCAGGAACAAATCGAAACTTTGCGGTTCGGGATACTAAATCCCGACAAGAGCAATATCAGTTTTTTTAAACAAGCAAGTTATTCTCTTTATCAGCAGTTAATTCAGCCGGCAGAGCAATTCTTTTCAAAAAAGAGCAAACTGGTAATCTTGCC
>JAUWXV010000168.1 GCA_030616165.1 bacterium
GTCAAGTATAAAATATTTCGTAAAATATTTATTTTATTTTTTTACCAATTTTTTTAAAAATATTTTATTATTTTTATATCATAATATATTTAATTAAATGAAGTTCCACAGGATATAATTTATAAGTTTTTATTTTACTAAATTGTGATATATTTTTAGAAAATTATTTATTGACTTTATATTGTTTTTTGAATATTTTAATAAACGATAGGGATAAGTTTATAAAAATTAAATGTATTAGAAATAAGATTGAAAAAATTTTAATGCTTTCGATATTTGATGGAAGGCGAGGTGTTCTTCACCTCGCCACTTTCAACCAACACCCAGTGAGAAATTGATTTGTCATTGCCAGTCTCCCGAAACTTCAGTATATATGGTTATCTCTGTATAAAATAAGTTATAAAAGTGTAAACACCAAGACACAGCAATACATTTATTTTTAATAAAATAGGAGCAATGAGATTGAAAAGTATTGAATGGGTGGATGGAAAGGTGAGATTGATAGATCAAACCAAACTTCCGGAAGAACTCGTATATCTTGAGATAAGCGACCATCTTGAATTATGCGAGGCAATAAAGAAATTAAAGGTGAGGGGTGCTCCTGCCATTGGAATAGCAGGGGCTTTCGGCGTTGTGCTCGGATTAAATAAGATGAACGATAAGATATTTAATATTAATAATTATATAAACAAAGTTATTGATGACCTTCGTTCTACCAGACCAACAGCGAGAAATCTCTTCTGGGCACTGGACAGAATGTATAAAAAGATTTGTTCACTTTCAGGTGAATCTATGGGAAAAGTTAAGAAAGAAAGCCTGAAAGAGGCTTTAGATATTTATATGGAAGATGAGGAAATGAGCAGGAAGATCGGTGAAAATGGAGTGGAATTGTTGAAAGATGAATGTTCCATTCTAACGCACTGCAACACAGGATTTTTGGTAACAGCCGGTATTGGGACTGCCCTGGGTATTGTTTATACTGCGGTTGAAAAAGGGAAAAAAGTAAGGGTTTATGCTGATGAAACCCGACCACTTTTGCAGGGGGCAAGATTAACTGCATGGGAACTTGAAATGAAGGGTATTGATGTAACACTAATTTGTGATAATACAGCAGCATTTTTAATGAAAAAAGGAATGGTTGATTGTGTAATTGTAGGAGCAGATAGGATTGCATCAAACGGAGACACGGCAAATAAGGTCGGAACATATAATCTCGCAGTGCTTGCTGAAAAACACAATATTCCTTTTTATGTCGCCGCTCCTCATTCGACATTCGATTTTTCTTTAAAGAACGGGGATGAAATACCAATAGAGGAGAGGAACCCTGAGGAAGTTTATATGGGTTTCGGAAAAAGGAGAGCACCGGATAATATTAATGTATTTAATCCTGCTTTTGATGTAACTCCTAACAATTTAATTACTGCATTTGTTACAGAGGAAAAAATTTTTTACCCACCATATGGAAACTGGGGAGGTTTAAAAAATTATTGATTTAATAAATTTTTTAAAGTATATTAAAATATGAAATTTATTTGAATTTTTTTTAATTTAAGGAGAATGAATTATGAAAAATCCATTTTTAATAGCTTTAATTTTGGTATTGTTTATAGGCTCCTTGCTTATTTTAAGTTGTGAATCTGCATATATAAAAGGTGCTAAAGTCTATATTCAACAGAATAATCGTGAAAAAGCAAGAGCTCAGTTAATTAAGGGTATTGAGTATGATCCAAATGACCCAACAGCATATTATTTGCTTGGTAGAATAGATGGTCAAGAAAATAAAATAGATGATATGTTGAAGAACTTTGAAAAGTCCATATCTATTAGTGACAAATTCAAGGAAGAAATTGAAGATACGAAAGAAATATATTTTAGAGACTTTCTTACTCAAGGGATTAACAACTATAATAATGTTTTAACTTTACGGGGAGATGAAGATATTGATGAGAATGTATGGAAAAAAATAGCAAGGCGAGTCATAACAACTCAGGAAATGGCTTTGATGATACATCCAAAAAATGATACCTGCGCCAACCTTCTTTCCAGAACATTTTTACTTCTCGGCGAAGAGGATAAGGCAAAAGACTTATTTGAAAGCCTTCTTGTAAATAATCCAAATCATGTTGCAGCGCTTACTGTTTTGGGTAATATGTATTTTGAGGAAGGGATTAATAAAAACGATATAGAATTGTTGAAGAAAAGTATTGTTTATAATGAAAGACTCATTGAAAATAATCCGAACGATCCAGGTGCTTTGAGAGAATTAGCGTTGGCTTGTTATCAATTAGGAGATTCAGTGAAAGCATTAGACCATTTTCAAACTGCTATTGAAAAAAACCCGGACGATAGTAATCTTCATCTCAACTATGGGAAAATATTGTATGAGATGGGAAGAAAAGAGGAATCTGAAGCGGAATTTAGAAAATCACTCGAGCTTTCTCCTGATAGTAAACCTGCACTCAGAAACCTTGTAAGATTTTATGTTATCGATGTTGAGGAATTTCAGAGTGGATTGGAGTATTTGAATACATTACTGGAACTTGAACCAGAAAATCCTGATACGTGGCAGATGATGGGCATTGTACAGGCAAATTTGGGTAATAAGGAGGAAGCAGAAAACGCTTTTAAAAAGGCTGAAGATTTAAGAAAACCTAATCCATAAGGGAAGATTTTTACCCCGTGAATTAAAAGATTCAGGGGGTATTTTATATATTTATGAATATGCTTAATTAATTATTTAACAAAGATTTATCCTTTTCAATAGTTGTTTGTAATGCATAAGGAATATAAAAATCTTTAAATAACACTTATTTTTTGTAATTTTTGTCATCTTTTGATAAGGATTTAGTAAAAGTGAAAATTTTTTACTAATATTTTTTCATAATAGAAATGTTTTCCAAAGATAAAGAAAAACTGAAACAGCAGATATTATTGAAGGGTAATATACCTAAGCATGTTGCAATAATTATGGATGGGAATGGAAGATGGGCTAAAAAGAGAGGACTTCCGAGAATAGCAGGACATAAAAAAGGAATAGATTCTGTAAGGGAGATTGTAAGGCTGTGCCCTGAACTTGGAATAGAAATATTGACACTTTATACATTTTCTGTGGAGAATTGGAACAGGCCAAAAAGAGAGATTTTTGCACTTATGGGATTACTTTTGAATACTATAAGAAAAGAGATAGATGAACTTGTTAAGAATAATGTTAAAGTTAATACCCTTGGTATTCTTTCTGACCTTCCAGCAGGAGCAAGAAAGGGAATGGAAGAAGCAATGGAAAGGACTAAAAACAATACCGGTTTAATTCTTAATCTTGCATTAAGTTATTCAAGCAGAGTAGAAATAGTTGAGATGATTAAGAGAATCGCAAAAAAGGTAAAAAATAATGAAGTTGGGATTAATGATATAAATGAAAGATTTGTTTCGGAAAACCTTTATACTGCTGGTTTCAAAGACCCAGACCTTATGATAAGAACCAGTGGAGTCTTTAGAGTGAGCAATTTCCTGCTTTGGCAATTGGCTTATACCGAAATATACATCACCGATGTCTTATGGCCGGATTTTAGGGCTGATGAATTCTACAAGGCTATACTTGACTATCAGAACCGTGAAAGAAGGTTTGGTATGGTAAGTGAGCAAATATCTAAAATTTCTAATATCCGAAACCCTGTTTCTTTTTAAATTTTTAAATATTAAAAAGTTTATTTTACTTCTGAAAAAAATTATTTATTATTTTTAGAGTAGAAAATATTTTTAATGCTATTTTTGAGTAATAATTATTTTTCTTATTATAACTTTCCGTTCAGCTTCTCCGTGAATTTAAGGATGCATTTCGATTTTAAGAAAAGAGATAAATTGTTATTAATTTAAAAAATTAAATATCTTAAATTTCTAAATTTACGGAACTTAATAAATAATTTAATGTTTAAATAGTTAAATAAAAAGTTTTTATATTTTTTATTATATTGTTATATATTAAATAAACCAGTGGGATTTTAAGCCCGGTTAGATTTATGAAGAAAAAAACTAAGATTTTAATAATTTTTGCACTCTTTTTTTTCTTTTTTCTCTTATTGTGGTATGGGATAGACAGGATAAAGGTAAGTGAAAGGGCAAAAAATCTTCTCTTAGGAGAAATAAATCAAAGACTAAACGGATATTGTGATATCAATAGTCTAAAGGTTCATTTCAATAAGGCTTTATTAACTGGAATTGAAATTTATCCCGAGAATAGAAATTTTTCAATATACATAGACGAAATAAGACTCCGATACAACCTTAAAAACTTATTTAAGAATAATTTCAGGCTTAACTCTCTCCCAGAAGAATTAACAATCATTCATCCTTATATGTCAATAATTATTCCGCAATCTGATAATAAAATTCAGAATAAAAAACCTGAAAGGGATATTTCATATTTTTTAGAAATGTTTGAGAAGATTATTAAAGATATTGATTTTTTAAAGAAAATAAATATTTCTGATGGAGAAGCACAAGTTCATAACTTTAGAGATGGGCAATTGAAGATTGCTTCTGATATTAATGGATGGGTTGACTTAAGTCGTAAGGATTTTATGGAATTCAAATTTGACGGCTGTGCTTTTACGGCAGATGAGAAAAATTTCAGGTTAACGGGCAAAAAATTTGTGAATGAAGATAAGTATATCGGCAGGCTGAGATTGAAAAATTTCAACTTAAATGAAAAGGCCCCCGTTTTAGTCAACAGATATTTTGAATTTAGTAGTGGGATAGTAAATAGTGACTTATATTTTGAGTTTGACTCAAACATAAAAAAATTGCAGGATATTGTTATCAATGGAAATTTTATGCTTAGAGATGGCAGACTGATGGTACTCAATGAAAAAATAAGGTTTAATGATATATTCTTGAAAGGAAATGTTAAAAACAACGATTTTGTCATTGAAGAATTCAGACAAATGTATAATGGTTCTGAAGTGAGATGTTCTGGCAGTATAAGGAATGTTTTTAATCCCAAATTAAATGTGAAAGTTACAGCGAATGGTCTGAACATAGATAAATTCCAAAGTGATGTTTTTTCTAATTTAAAAGAAAAATATGCAGGGAGTTTGTTTTTAAATCTTGAAATAAATGGTGATATTCGCAGCCCTGAATTTACGGGGGGATTTATTATAAATGATTTTTCAATTAACGGGAAAAACATCGGTGATATAAAAACGAAAATAAGTTATAACGAAAATGATTTAAAGGTAAGAGATTTTGTTCTCGAAAACAGGTTTGGCACTGTTAATATATATGGTGATTTAGGGATTCAGGGGAATAAAAAGGTCGATATTTTTGTTAATGCAAAACAAGATTTTAGATGGTTAAGCGAAAAGTTTCCATTATTAAGATTTAAAAGCAACGAGAGTATCCTTGAAGCAGGTTTTTCAGGCGATTTGAACGATTTAAAAGGGATGTTTAAAATTATTTTCAATAACGTTGATTCTACTGCCATTGCAGGGAATGTTAATATAAAAGATAAAAGGTTGGAGTTTATTGGAAGGTCCCTTTCTCAAGGATTGGAGTTTTCAGGTTCGCTTGATTTGAAAGACAAAAATTGGATGTTAACCTCATTAACAAATCCTTTTGGTGTTATAAATGAAATAGTATATATTCCGTTTTTAAGCGAAATCGAGAAGAATATTAAGATTGAATTCAAAGCGGAAAAATCAGAAGATAATTACACTTTCCAGGGAAGAGGATATAAAAAGGGTGAAGCAAAAGATAAAAATATAGCAGTAGATTTGAATGGATTTTCAAAAAGAGAAGATGGGAAGAGGTTTATTTATTCACAAGTTTTGTATTATCCTAATCCGAAAGAGCAGTTTGTATTCAACTTGGATGTAGTTAAGGAAAAAGATAAATTTATTTTTAATAGGTTTGACATACCAGGGATTTTTAATTTGGATGGGAATATTTCTCAATCTTATGATGTAGATGCAGAACTTGTAATAAGAACTGGTGTTTCAGTGCTTGAGAAGTTTTTCAACAGAAATTTCGCTTCCTCAGGGAATGATGAAATTAATGGATTGATAAAATTCAAAGGTGCTCTTTCGCATCCTGACATTTCAGGGAAGATTGAAATGATAAATGCAGATATAGGCGGTGTTTCTGGATTTGATGGTTTGATTGATTTTCAGTCGGAAGACGGGAATATTTTTGTTATAAATGAAGTAATTGTAAATGATAAGGATAAAGACCTTATAGCAGGGTGGGGGAAAATCGACCTTAAAGAAGACAATATATATTTCACTATGAAGGGTGACAGCCTCGATTGTGAGATGATTTTGAATGCTATTAATTATAGAAAAGGACTTATTTCAGGATTTATGAATGCAAATCTTGAATTAATTGGGAAATTGCCTTATCCTAAAATTTTTGGCACGATTAATTTAAAGAATGGGAAAATTTATGGTCATAGTTTCAGCAATTTATACGTAAGTCTCGGCATTCCGAAAAAAATTAACGGAACAGAACAAAAGAGTGATGATTATTACAATTCAAGCCTTGCTATAAGGAAATTTTCTGTGGAAAGGGGGAATAAATTAGTCCTTACTGGTGAAGGTTATCTTCCTTTTAACAGAAGCGATGAAGTTGATCTTCTTGTGGAAGGAAAGGGGGATATTTTATCACTTTTACCCGAATTTGAAGAATTTTTCCTTGAAGGCGGTGGGAATGGTTCTTTTAATGTTCGTATTGTTGGGAACTTCGATAATCTGACAGCCGGCAGCGGTAATATGAAAGTTTCCGATGGTTATCTTAAATTTTCATCAGTATTTAAAGAATTAAAAGATATTCAACTCGATGCATCTCTTTCATCAGGAGAAAGGTTCATAAAGATAAATAATCTTACCGCACTGGCAGATGGAAGGATGGTGAGAATTTCTAATGCTCCGAGTATTACGATAAAAAATGATGAAGGAAATGAGATTAACCTGTATCCTATGGTATTAAAAGATGATGGACTTAACTGGGGGACATTAATAATTGAAAATGATAATAAGGGTTTGAGACTCAACATTCCTGCTTTAATGGAGAAAGGAGAAATCGGAACAATACAATTGAGTGGGAAAAATCCTGAAGAGAAATTCTATTTCGCAGGTCCAAGAGAAAATCCAGTTTTAAGAGGAAGAATTGATGTCAATAAAATGGACTTTACCTATCCTTTTATTATTGAAAGGAAGAAGAGTGGGGAAAAGGGGATTGTAGAAAGATTTATAGAAAAGATTCAATGGGATATGTCTGTTTATTCATCAGGTGATGTTAGGTATTTTAGGGCGGAACCGAGCGGTTTTTCCTCTATTACCGATAAAATATATCTTAATATTTCAATTGATGATGTGGAAGATGGGATAGAATTTATGGGTTCGATAAGTGATGATTCTTTCAAGGTTAATGGGAAAGTTGTATCTACACGTGGAACAATAGAATTCTGGGATTTGATTTTCAGAGTGGAAAGATTTGAAATTACCTTCGACCAGATGAGTAAATTTCCAATAATCTCCGGAAGGGCAAGGACGACGATGAGAGATTCTACCGATTTCCCAAGAGATATCTATCTTGTTCCTTATTACAAATCTGATGGTTCAACAAATAACTCTTTAAGTAATAGTTTTGAGAATCTTCTTTTTAGATTTGAGATAAACGAACCCTCAGGTGAGAATCCTGCACTGGAGGTATCGCAGGAAGAAATATTAATGATGCTTGGTTATTCGGTGTTTGATATTAAGGAGAAAGCCCCGATGGTTGTTGGATTAAGAGCCCAAAATGTACTCTTGCGACCTATAGTAAGACCTATTGAACGAAAAATAAGGAATTTTTTCAGTCTGGATGAATTAACTTTAAGACCAAGTTTTGCTAAAAATATAACACAATATTTTCTCGAATCAAGTCTTAATATCAGCCCTTCAAAGAGATTAGGGGAAAAAATATTCTACAGACCGTCATTATTATTTCAAAGTTCCTCGTTGGTTCTTGGAAAATATATATTGGATGATTTCTATTTTTCATATGAGGGTCAACTTGTTACTGGATTTGTAAAAAATGAGAAAGAGAAACTTGGTATAAGCCATCTTTTTGGGATAGA
>JAUWXV010000333.1 GCA_030616165.1 bacterium
TATTAAAATAATATACCTTGCTTAGATTTATATCTTTATTATTGTAAGTAAAAACGACTGAATCATCATCAGCCAAATATTCAAAATTAATAATCTCATCATTGTTTATCTGGGTAACAAATAAATATTCACCATCTGGAACAACATCTATATCGTATTCCCTTAAATAGAATTCCTTAACTGATCCGCCTGCAGGGGACAAAACCATCTTGAAATTCTTCTTTTCCACAACAATTGTGTCAGTATGTTCAGGTATTATGGGTATGGTTGGCGTTTTTTCTACAGGTTCAGTAATTGCAGAGGGAGTATCCAATGTATCAGGTTGAACAGCTTCTGGTTTAATCTTGGGTTTAGATAAAATAGTCCACATAAACAGAACCCCTATTATTAAAAGAAAAGCAATGGTTGTTCGTGTTCGGTCACTCATTTGTGTGCTCCTTATGACATTTTTCGTATTTAAGCAAATATTCTGCAGCAATATTTTTTGCCGGTACTGGATCCCAACCACCCGGGAAGAATGGACTGCATTTTAAAATGCGCAACACGCTTAAGATACTGCCTCTGAACACACCATGAATCTGTAGTGCTTCAATAGCATAGTTTGAACAGGAAGGTGAAAAACGACAAACTCGGGGAAATAATCTACCAAATGTAAATTGATATCCTTTTATCAGAAATATAATTATGCTTTTCACTTCCCCTCCTGAAATGTTTTAAAAATGTCTACAACCTCATTAAATTCCAGAGGACCCCGTGCATAAAATATAACCTTCAACCCTTTAAAATTATCTTTATTCATTCGATATGCCTCCCTTAAAATTCTTTTAACTCTATTCCGTTTAACAGCGCCGCCAATCCTCTTGGAGGCAACAAAACCGGTCGCATTTTTGTCTGAAGGCAAGTAGATAATAGTTAAATTACTGGTATGAAACCTTCTTCCAGTTGAAAATAACTTTTTTATTATCTGCTTACCTTTTAATCTCTCAGTCTCATCCAATCCAAGTTGCTTAACCGTATTTATATTTTTATTACTTGCCCTTTTTACAAAAGTCAAATCTCCCTTGGGTTCTAAACTGTAAGTCGTTTTCTTCCCTTCTTCCTCCTTCTTTTTATTACATCCTGTCCGTTTTTCGTCTTCATACGGCTTCGAAACCCGTGTTTTTTCTTCCGTTTTCTTCGGCTTGGCTGATAAGTCCGTTTCATTCAGTAATTATATTCAAAAAATGAAATAAGTCAACAACTTCTTGACGAAATTAAATAATTGCCTATAATATGTACAAACTATGGAAAAAGGCGTAGGCGATATAATTAAATCTCTCGTTAAAACAGTCAAAGCGATTCAAATGTACGGTATACATCATCCTTCTGCCAAGAATTGCTATGTACCGTTCTACGAAAAACTCACAGATTTTTTTAGAAATGATTCCGAATTGAATTTCCATATTGAGCAGTTTTCCATACTTCACGCAGACGAGATTATTTATGAAGAAAAGGAAAAGGAAAGCAGTATTGCTTTCAGGCTATTTCGTGATGGCATCAGAAATATCAATTTTACTGAGGGTTTAGAATTTGATGAATTATTGCTATTTTTGGAAACCATTAGCCGTATCTCCAGGGAACAAGATATAGCCTTAAACTTATGGGAACATGATTTTACTCACATAAAGTTTTATGTTGTGGAGGAAGCAGAACAAATTCTGAACTACAAAATACCAGAAACACCTATACAAAAGATTGATTATGATGCCAACATCAATAGAATAATAAATAAAGAAAAAATTGATTCAAAAGCAAGTATGGATCCAAATCTGGGAATTGAAGAATTTAATAATCTAAAAACAGAAATTTCAAATGCAAAAAAAATATCGACTATTCCCCTTGCAGTCAACACGCTCATAAATATTTTAAAAACTAAAAAGTCGCAGGAAATAATTGATAGTTTAATTGAATTACTCACGCTGTGTGTGGATGACAACGATTTCTATAATGTCCGACGCATAGTGCATGCATTAAAACAGTATTCTAACGTTAATCCCGTTGCAAAGTTCGAGGATGAAACAACAATAATAGGTTTTAAAGACATGGTTAACACATCGTCCAAAAATATTTTCGACGAGTTTATTTCTTTTATTAGATTTTTTTCAAAAGAGTCAATCCCACATTTTATTAAATTAATGGTTTATGTTAAACGTAAGAATCGATTATTATCATTAAGAAGTAGAATGGTTAATATTGCTCAGAATGACCCAATATCTTTTTTGGATTGTTTAAATAGTAAAGATGCCTCAATATTAATTAATGCAATTGCCCTTCTTGGTTTAATGAAATACAAGGATACCTTAACTCTTTTACAACCGCTCATGTTTCATTCAAATCCATTGGTTAGAATTGAAATTACTACGGCATTGAAAAATCTTGGACACGCTGCCACGATTGCTAAATTCCTTGATGATGGAAACAATGATGCCAGAATAAAAGCTCTACAGACCCTCACAGAAATCAGATATCCAAGAATTTATGATACTCTGCTTCAACGAATAAAAAGTAAAGGGTTTCGCAATCTTGAATTTACAGAACAGAAAGAATACTTCAATTGTCTGGTCGCCAGTGATGGTAAAGGGATCATAAAGCATTTAAAAAAAATTCTCTTTAAATGGTTGCTGTTCGGCCGTAAGAAATATAGTATTATGAGGAAATTAGCTGCTATTGCCCTTGCAAATATCAGCAATACAGAAACTCTGGAAATCCTACTTCACGGAGCCAAAAAGAGAAATAAAGACATTAAATCGGCTTGTGAAATGGCGCTAAAACAAAAATGAGTGTATACGAATCAGGGAAAAATATTATATCCCTTTATTACGCACTGATGAAAGCCGTACAGGTTTATGGTTTAAATAATGAAGTTGTTCAAAAAGCTGCGAAAAGATTTAGTTCTTATATTAATTCTTTATTTAATATATACCCTCGGATAACATTGGTGCGCTACAGAGATTATATTTTCTTTAATAAACAAAGGCTAAGATTTGAAATAGATGGGTATGCAAGCATTCAATTTGTCCACGATAAATTAAAGAAGTCG
>JAUWXV010000316.1 GCA_030616165.1 bacterium
AGTATGCCGTCTATCAGATAATTCCGAAAACGGACCGAACTCGGTCTTACATCCCTGGCTACACTGACCTTTTTTCCACCTTTTTGTTTTATGTAGGTTCCGAATCCTTTACCTATATTCTCAACCAACTCATCACTAAGGTCTATATCTACTAAACCCCTTATGTCATATTCCCTGAAAATATTAGGATTCATGTTAAGATCTCCTTAATTGTAATTGCAGATTAAACCATATTTACAAAGATTTTGGAAATTTTATTTAATTGTATTTTCTCTACTAATCTAATTAACATTTTCACAAAAAACAACTCTTTCAATCTGCTGGTAGTCTTTTAAAATCTTTATCTTGGAAAAACCAAAAGACTTCATAATATCACACACTTTTTCACTTTCTCCCAGTCCTGCCTCCATAAACAGCATACCATCGGTAGTTAGCCAATCTTTACTTTTCTCGCATATAACTTTAAAGAATGATAGGCCATCTGAATTATCGTGTAATCCTTTTTCGGGTTCGTATAATTTGACTTCATCAGAAAGATAAGGAAAATCTTTCAAAGATATATAAGGCGGATTAGAAACGACTATGTGAATGTCATTGAATTCAGTTTGACCGGCATCGAATATAGAAAGGTTCTTGAGCGTTATCTTATCTGCCACACTGTTCAATTTTACATTTTCTTCCGCTATTTTAAGGATTTCATCTGATACATCAATTGCGAATATTTTAGAATTATCTATATATTTAGCGAGGCATACAGCAATATTCCCACAGCCCGTTCCTATATCGAGAATGTTGATAACGTTTTTTTCTTTCCACCTCTCTTTTGATATATTAATAATATTTTCTACGAGAATTTCTGTTTCTGGTCTTGGTATAAAAACAGTTGGATTAACATTAAATGGGAGGGACATAAATTCAGTAGAACCGGTGATATATTGTGTAGGTTCTTTTTTTGCTCGTCTTTTGATGACTTCTCTGAAATTTGTTAGTTCATCTTCTTTCAGGATTCTATTATAGTTTAAATAAAGGTCAATTCTTTTTAAGTTTAATACAAATCCGAGTAGAATTTCGGCACTTGTTCTTGGATTTCCAACTTCTTTTTCTTTAAGGTAATTTGCAGACCAGTTTATGAGTTCAACGATTTTCCATTCTTTTTTAGTATTTTGTTCAGGCACCCTATTTTTGCAGAACCTCCGTTTTTAGTTTTTCAGTTTTTTCTGCAATCTTAAGTTGTTCGATTATTTCGTCAATTTCTCCTTCAAGGATTTTATCGAGTTTATAAAGTGTAAGACCAATTCTGTGGTCGGTGACTCTGCTCTGAGGATAATTATATGTTCTGATTTTCTCACTTCTATCACCCGATTTGACCTGTTCTTTTCTGGAGTTTGCGATTTTTTGTTCTTCTTCGGATTTTATTTTTGCAAGGAGTCTTGCCCGAAGAACTTTCATTGCTTTTGCTTTGTTTTTGTGCTGGGATTTTTCGTCCTGGCAGGTAACCACTATTCCGGTTGGAATATGTGTAATTCTAACAGCAGAGTCTGTTTTGTTTACCGATTGTCCGCCCGGACCAGATGACCTGAAAGCATCAATTTGAAGGTCTTTTGTGTCGATGTTTACCTCTAATTCTTCTGCTTCAGGAAGAACCGCTACTGTGGTTGCAGATGTATGAATCCTTCCAGATGCTTCAGTTACGGGAACCCTTTGAACTCTGTGAACACCACTTTCATATTTTAATGTCTGGTAAACATCTTTTCCACTTACACCGAAGACTACCTCCTTAAATCCACCTGCACCGCCCGGATTAACAGAAATTTCCTCAACATTCCAGTTCTTTTTTTCAGAATACTTTGAATACATCCGATACAAATCAGCAGCGAACAGCCCTGCCTCATCTCCACCGGTCCCCGCTCTTATTTCCATTATTACGTTTTTTTTATCGGAAGGGTCTCTTGGCAGAAGTAAATATTTTAATTGTTCTTCTGTAGAATCTTTTTTATACTGCATTTCTTCAAGTTCTTGTTTTGCAATCTCTTTTAGTTCTAAGTCATCCGATTCTCTAATGATTTTTTCATCTTCTTCGATGCTTTTTACGATTCTTTTATATTCTCTATACGTTTTAACTATTGGCAAAAGTTCGCTGTGTTCTTTTGCCAAATTGATGTATTTTTTCTGGTCGGATATAACGTGACTTTCGCTTAGAAGTGCTGTTATTTCCTCAAATTTGGTTTCTATTTTATCTAATCTATTAAACATAATTTGTAAATCAAAACTTTATTAAATTTTAAAAATAGCAACTTTTTTACTAAAAAATTGTACATTTATTAATCCTTATTTCATCAGGAATTAAGAATATCTACGTCTGGCTCGTTGTTTAAATTTTCTCCGAGGGAACTCCTTAATGCAACTAATCCCACTTTTAACTGGCTTTCATCAGGTTCTTTTGTTGTTATCTTCTGCAGCCATAAACCAGGAAGGCTTATGGTTCTTAATATTTTGTTATTTTTATTCTTATCTGCTATCTTTATCAGTTCATAAGATATGCCACCGATAACCGGGATAAAGATAAGCCTTATAAATTTTTCAGAAATATTATCAGGTCTTCCTAATGATGTAAAAATAAAAAAACCGACAATAATAACCACAACAATAAAACTCGTTCCACAGCGAGGATGATGTGTGGTATATTTTAGAGCATTTTCAACCGTTAATTTATTCCCATTCTCATAAGCATAGATACTTTTATGTTCAGCGCCGTGATATTGAAATATTTTCTGAATCTCTTTCCAGTTTGATATTATCAGGAGATAAGTCATAAATATAAAGATGCGAATCAGGCTATCAACTAAGTTATAATAAAATCTGGATTTTAGACCTGTTAAGTCAGTGAGAATTAAAGGCAAATAGAAAAATAAAAGAATCCCTCCTGCCAATCCCAAAAAAACTGTAAACCAGATTGTTATATTTGAAAGGAATTCCTTTTTGTTATTTTGTAATTTATTATTTTCTTCGTTTTTTTCATCACTCACAGCAACTTTACTTGACCAGGATAGAGTTTTTACGCCTAAATATAAAGATTCAAGCAGAACAACACCCCCTCTAATAAAGGGCAGATTGAAGAATTTATTTTTCTTTGTGAGAGATGTGAATTTTTCGCTTTTCAACAAAATTTTTCCATTTTTTCTCCTTACCGCAACCGATAACTTTTCTGGCGAACGCATCATAACTCCTTCTATTACCGCCTGTCCACCTAATTCAGGTTTTAGTTTGGCTTTGGATTCGGACATCTCTTTTTATACAATAAAAGAATAAAGTTTATTATTAATGTAAAAAATTTTAGTAATAAGTTATAATTGAATAATTTAATATTATTTTTTTATTTCTTTTTCTTGATTTTCATTCTCGTTTTTGTTCTCAC
>JAUWXV010000245.1 GCA_030616165.1 bacterium
GAAGAGTCCTTGCATGACCAATCGTTATCTCCCCTTTTCTAAGACTCTCTTTAACTTCATCAGGCAAGTTCAGAAGTCTTAAAAGATTTGCTATGGTTGTTCTATCAACACTTACCTTTTTTGCAATATCCTCCTGCGTCAGACTGCATTCTTCCATTAACCTCCTATAACCTTTACCAAGTTCTATAGGATTAAGATTTTCTCTCTGAATATTTTCTATTATTGATAATTCAAGTAAATCTTCTTTTTTATATACAGAAAGCACATAAGCAGGTATTTTCTTAATCCCGACTTCTTTAGCAGCCCTTAACCTTCTTCCTCCTGCTATAAGTTCATACCCACCGTCAATCCTTCTAACAGCTATTGGTTGAACAATACCCTTTTCTATTATTGAATTTTTCAATTTCTCCATATTTTCCGGATTAAAGTCTTCTCTTGCTTGATATGGATTTGGTTTTACTACATCAATACCTATTTCCACAAAATTTTTACCTTTGTATTCATTATCAATACTCAATTCACCAGGGAAAAGGGCTCTAAGACCCTTGCCTAAATGTTTCTTTACCATTATTTAAAATCTCCTTTGCTAAACTCATATAATTTTCACACCCTATAGAAACTGCATCAAAAAGTACAATAGGTTTGCCATGACTCGGTGCTTCTCCAAGACGAACATTTCTATGAATGCAGGTATCAAAGACCCTGCTTTGAAAATAGGATTTCACTTCATCTGAAACCTGTTTTGAAAGGTTTAATCTTCTGTCATACATTGTCAGCAGTATACCTTCAACCTTGAGATTTGGGTTAAGATGTTTTTGAACAAGTCTAATGGTATTAAGAAGATGGCTCAAACCTTCAAGAGCATAATATTCACACTGTATCGGAATCATAACCGAATCGGCAGCAGTGAGTGAATTTAATGTTAATAATCCTAAAGATGGCGGACAATCTATTATAATATACTCAAATTCATCTTTCAAAGAGCTGAGAGCGCTCCTTAACATCTTTTCCCTCGATTCAATGTTCACCAGTTCAACCTCCGCACCCACTAAACGTATATTGGAAGGAATCAATTTGAGAAATGGTATCTCAGTGGTATGAATTATTTCATTTATATCCAAATTTTCCATCAGTGATTCATAAATGGTCTTTTCCAGTTTTCTCGGGTCTATTCCCAAACCGCTGGTTGCATTTGCCTGAGGGTCCATATCAACAAGGAGAGTATTTATCTCTGCTACACTTATACAGGAGGATAAATTCACAGCAGTAGTGGTCTTACCAACTCCGCCCTTCTGATTGGCGATAGCAATTATTTTTCTCAATTTATCCCTTAAAGAGTGGAATATTATAAATGAAGATAATTTTTTATTAAAAAATATAAATTAAACACTTAATAAAAGCAAGCAAAATATATCTTTAATAGAACTTCTATGAAAAAGGATGTTCTGTTCCGATGATAAAAAAATTTGTTTCTTTATTATTTTTTTATATAAATCCGAGAGCACGATTTATTGCGCACACTAAATCATTTGGTTTCGATAAATTTTGATAATTTTGGAAAGAAAGTAACAAAAAATTTTTATAATATTTCTAACTTTTATTATTTAGGGTTTCATAAAAATACTTTATTAGAAATAATCAAAAAAAGCATTAGCAAGAGTTGTAATTCCCCCGAGTACTCGGGGGAATTACAAAAGGTATTTATATTTATAATATCTGATAAATTCTCACGTAGGGGCGAACTTGCCTGTCCTTTGGGCTTGTCCTTCGGGCTTGTCCTTTGGATTCGCCCTTATAATGAGGGCGGGTAAACCCGCCCCTACGGAATAACTATGTTATAAATATAAAAAAATTATTAACCCTGAAACAGAATATATTTTCATGTTTTGTGTTAATCTAAAAGATTATTAACGTGCTACTGTATTTTATCACAATTAATCTTGATATATATAAAAACTGCCTAATAACCCATAAAAAAGGTCGATTTTAACATGAAAATGGCTAATTTTTGGTCTCCTAAGTTCAATATTAACAAGTGTTAATTTTTAGCATCCTCGTAACTTGTTATATGGTAATAACTTACGAATTTCGTGAACCCCTAACTTTTATTATTCATAAATTTACATTTGTTGTGAATAAACGGTTACTTACATATATTTAAGTATATCATAATTTGTCATGTTGCGTCCCAGGAGAACTCGGGGGACGACATCTCTAAATTTTTGAGATTTCTCGACTCCGCCCCGAAACTTCGGGGCTCCGCTCGAAATAACACCTATATTATGCAATTCAGCATTTATGAGTATATCAGGCTAATTGACTGCAGAGTGAAAAATTAGAAATGGTAGAATCTTTCAATGCTCCAATTTTGGTACTTATTAAATTAAAAAGACTTATGACTTCAAATACAGCAAATATCAAAAAATCAAATTGATTTAATCCAATCTTCCTCTTCATCTGAAAGAATAATACCTTCGCTTTCTACATATTTAGCCGCGGTACATGTACCATTTTCATCAAGATAAATCCCTTCCTTATTCATGCAACTGCTTTCAATATTAAAATCACAATTTGTATTATCACAATACAAAATTAATGTGATAACCCCTCCATTAATAGACTCTTCTTCAAGTTTATTTCTTTTGAGTCCTGCTTCCATTTTCTTGTTTTTTAGACATAAATTGTATCTCTCGCATGAATCACAGTCATATTCATCACAAATATTAATATTCTCACATGTGCCTGTAAAATCGAGGGTTACTTCACTAAGAAGGCATCTGTGGTTTAAATTATCGTCCTCGTAGCATTCTAAACAGTTGCAGCCAAAAATATTGCTCATAATATCATATCCTCCTTCTGATATTACAAACAAATATCCCTTATTTATTTATAATAGTTAAATTAAATATCAAAAATTACCTGTCCCTCCCAAGCGTCGTTTATCTTTTTTACATAAAACTTATGATATGTTACAAGTTTAATTTCGTTTTTTATAAGATGTTTATTTAGATTTATATTCTCTCCTTTTGCAGTCGCAGAGACAAAAAATTTTCCCTTATTTTCAGAAGCATTTTTAATATTAAATTCCCTGAAAAGAAAAAGTTCATTTTGATGAAAAAAATGTAATTCCCTCAGCCAGTTTATTGTTACCTCTTCATAATCCTTCCCAACAATTCTAAAATGTTTCTCTTCGGCAGCCTTTACTGTTCTCCTGTCAATAATTATTGAAAACATCCCCCTTGCCGCATTTATAAGAGTTTCTGAAAAAGAGTTCCCGTAAAACTTAATTCCCACATCGGCGGTATGGTCTATGGCTGCAAATCCTGATTTATTACTCATCTTGCATATTATCTTCTTCATTGTTTTTATTCTCTTCTTCTCTAATCACCTTCGCAATATCTGCAATAATATCGTTTTTATCAAGCTTTATAAGTCTTACTCCTTGAGTATTTCTACTTATAACCCTAATATTTTTAAGATGCTGTCTGATAATCACTCCATTTGCGGTAATTATCATAAGGTCATCATTTTCTATGACTCCCATAAGAGCAATCATCTTTCCTGTCCTTTCTGTAATCTTTATAGTTTTAATCCCTTTTCCTCCCCGTCTTGTTAATCTATAATCTTTAATATCACTCCTCTTACCGTATCCTTTTTCTGTTACAGTGAGAATAGAACAACCAATTTTTACAGTAAACATACCAACAACCTTATCCCCATCTGATAGTTTTATGGCTTTTACACCTGCGGCGGTTTTACCCATACTTCTTACATCCGATTCTCTGAATCTTATTGCCTGACCATAATATGTACCTAAAATTATATCTTGAGTCCCATCAGTGACCTTTGTTTCTATCAACTTATCTCCCTGATGTATATTAATAGCATTAACGCCCTTTTTTCGTGGATTTCTGAAAGAAGAAAGTGGTGTCTTTTTTATTATTCCTTTTTCTGTCGCCATTATAACATAATGTTTGTCATCGAACTCTTTCACACTGACAAAAGAAGCGATATTCTCATCCTTTTCCTTTTCGATGAGATTTACAATTGCTCTTCCCTTAAAGGCTTTACCCCCTTGAGGAAGTTCATGTACCTTCAGACAGTAGCATCTTCCATTATCTGTAAAAAATAATATATAATGATGAGTAGATGCAACAAAAAGATGTTCAACAAAATCTTCACTTTTAATTTTCGCACCAATTGACCCCCTTCCTCCCCTTTGCTGTCTTCTGTATCCACTGACCGGAAATCTCTTGATAAATCCTGAGTGAGATATTGTAATAACCATATCCTCTTCGGCAATTGTATCTTCCAGACTGAATTCGGTATAATCTCTAATTATTTCTGTTCTTCTCTCATCCCCATATTTTTTATCAAGTTCCATTAATTCATCTTTAACAATTTTCATTCTCAGGGAACGACTTTCAAGTATTGCTTTTAACTTGGATATAAGTTTTATCGTCTCAAGATAATCATTTTCAATTTTATCTCTTTCAAGTCCTGTTAATCTTTGAAGCCTCATATCCAGAATTGCTTTAGCCTGAACTTCAGAAAGGTCAAATCTCTTTATTAATGATTCTTTTGCGATTTGGGGATTTTTTGATTTCTTTATTAATATTATAATTTCATCAATATTATCTAATGCAATTTTTAATCCTTCCAAAATGTGAGCCTTTTTCTCAGCCGTTTCAAGGTCGAATTTCGTCCTCTTTACTACTACATCATGGTAGTATTCTATAAAAAGCAAAAGCATCTCTTTCAGATTAAGGACATTCGGAGCACCATTAACAAGTGCAAGCATAATAACACCATATGTTATCTGCATTTGCGTGTGCTTATAAAGCTGGTTTAATATAACTTCTGCCTGGGCATCTCTCTTAAGTTCAATAACTATCCTTAATCCATCTCTGTCTGATTCGTCCCTAATATCATATATTCCTTCTATTTTTTTATCTTTTACAAGGTCCGCCATTTTCTCAATAAGTGCACTCTTATTTACTTGATAAGGGATTTCAGATATAACAATATTTTCTTTTTCTCCTTTTACTTTTTCAATGCTTGCCCTTGCCCTTACAATAATTTTTCCTCTCCCTGTTAAGTATGCATTTTTTACCCCTTCATAGCCATAAATAATTCCTCCGGTAGGGAAATCTGGAGACGGAATAAACTTCATTAGTTCTACTATCTCCATTTCTGGTCTATCTATAAGAGCAATTAATCCCTCAATGGCCTCGCTTAAATTATGGGGTGGAATATTTGTCGCCATCCCCACTGCTATCCCGGCGGTGCCATTTACTATTAAGTTCGGAAAAATTGTTGGGAGCACACTTGGTTCTTTTAATGTTGCATCAAAGTTCGGGACAAAACTAACTGTGTTCTTGTCAATATCCTTAAGCATCTCTTCAGCAATTTTTGTAAGCCTTGCTTCAGTATATCTCATAGCAGCAG
>JAUWXV010000313.1 GCA_030616165.1 bacterium
GATTAAAAAAGGGTTAGATTATTTCCCCATGGACTGTGATAGCGATGATAAAATTTACCAGTTAGAAGCGAAATTAGGAGGGGAAGGTTGCTGGAGGCTAATTAAGTTATGGAAGGAAATTTATAAGTGGGAAGGTTACTACGCAAATTGGGGTGAAAAACAGGTAGAAGCTTTTGCTAAAAAATACAGATATAGGGTTGGTAATATCAACAATCTAGTCGAGTTTTGTTTAGAAATAGGCTTATTCGATCGTAAAAGATATGAACAATACCACATATTGACCTCTAAAGGAACTCAATTACGCTACTTAAATATTGCAAAGACCCGTCTATCGCTAACAGTAATTAAAGAGTATTTACTTGAATCTATTGAGGATTTTATAAAAGAAGAAAACATTAAATTGAATTTTACTAACATTAATTCAGAATTAATTACACAAAGTAAAGTAAAGGAAAGTAAAGTAAAGGAAAGTAATAAAAACGAAATTAATTCTTCTTTAAATAAAGGTGTGAAAGAAGAGAAGATAAAGCCAGTAAAAAGAGATTACAGTAGTGGCGAATTTAACCCCATATGGTTAACCGAAAAAGAGTACCAAAAACTAGTAGACAGGTTTGGCAAAGAAGATACCGATGATAAGATTGACGAATTCTCTACTTACTCAAAATATAATAGGTACACTAACCACTATTCTACCCTCCTTAATTGGCTAAAAAAAGATAAGCAACAAGGACAAGGAAAGAGGGATGAGATAGAAGAAGAGGATTTTGAATATGAAAATAGCCCTAAATCTATTCATCATTTTAATATATTTAATGCTGTTGCACTGGGAAGAAAGATAAATATTAAGATGCCTGTCAGGATGATTATCTACGCGGTAAGTGTTTCAGATAGTTCTACCTTTGATGAGCACTTTTCACCAAAAATCCAAAGTGCTATTCTATCAATATCTGATTCCATAAAAGAGGATATACAAAGTTACTTATAGTATTTTTTATTTGGATTTTTAAAAGAAACCTAAATAAGATTTTGTTTTTTATCAAATTTTCAATAACATATATTAAAAATTGATATATTAAATAAACTCAAGGAGATTAAACTATGAGAAAAAGCGCCAAAATACTTATAGTGGATGACGATCCTGATTTTGTGGAGACAACGAAGATTGTCCTTGAAAGTAAGTCATATGAGGTTTCTTCTGCTTCGGGACCTGATGAAGGTTTTAAGAAAGTTGGTGAAGAAAACCCCGACTTAATAATACTTGATGTAATGTGGCCGAATAAAATATCTGGATTTGAGATGTGCAGGAGACTCAAAAAAGATGCAGATTCCAAAAATATTCCAATATTAATGATTACCGCAGTAGATGAAAAATACGAACTTGGATTTGAAAATGTCGCAGGTGATGGAACTTGGCTACCAACAGATGACTTCCTCAGCAAGCCTGTAGAACCTGAAGTTTTACTTTCTAAGGTGGATGAACTATTGCCAAAAATTTAAAGCAATATCATTTATAATTATTTGAAAATTAGAAATATTTTAAATTATGAATATGTGGTAGAAAATTATGTTAAAACTCACTTTGGTAGAAACAGAGTTAGGGGAAAGAATAAAATGGCTGATAAAATTAAGATGGCTATTTATTATTTTTGCATTGATAACAATATGGATTACAAGTTATATAATTAAGGTAATAACAAATCCCGTTCCATTATACATAGTGGTATTTATACTTATATGTTCTAATACATACTTTAGATTTATATCGAAAAAGATATACTTTGATGATACAACTATAGAACAGGACGAAAGTGAAATTGAAAAATTAATAAGATTTTGGACGCGAACTGCGAATTTTCAAATTTCATTTGATATATTTTCCTTGGCTCTTCTGATGTATTTTTCTGGAGGAATTGGGAATCCATTTATTTTTTATTTTATCTTCCATATGATAATTGCCAGTATTATTCTTTCTCGTGCTGCTGCCTATATTCAAGCCTCATTTGCGACAGTCCTTATGAGTATAATTATGATACTGGAATATCATAATATCATAACCGAAAATTATATTGTAAGATTTATTCCAGAAAATATTTTTGAGAAAAATGTTTATTTTTCTGGAATATTTTTAGTTTTTACCACTACGCTCTACCTTTCGGTATTCATGGGAACTTCGATAGTTAAAAAACTTCGAGAGAGAGAAGAAGAATTGATGATGTTGAAGAATTCGCTTGAAACAAGAGCAAGAGAATTAAGGAAGGTGAACAAGAAGCTGAGAGAAGCAGACAGGTTTAAATCAGAATATATGATGAAAGTTACTCATGAATTGAGGGCACCCCTTTCTACAATAAAAAGTTGTTTAAAACTTATTACATCAGGGTATGTTAATAGTGTATCAGGTAAAACAAAAGATTTATTGCAGCGTGCAGAAAATAAGTCGGACGACCTTCTTTTTATAATTAATGACCTATTAAGTCTATCATTTTTAAAATCAGGAAAAAGTGTTCAGCCCCCTGAAACACTTATAATAAAAGAGATTATCACGAAGATTGTACATCTTTTTTCATCACAAGCAGAAAAGAAAAACATTTCAATCCTCTATAATACGCAACCATCTCTTTCACCCATAATTGGCGATAGAGAGAATGTTGAAATACTTTTAATAAATCTAATAAGTAATGCCGTTAAATATACTCCCGAAGGCGGCACTATTGAAATTAAAGCTGAAAATAAGAACGGCGGTATAAGAATTATTGTCTCTGATACTGGTATTGGAATTTCCGAAGAAGATAAAGATAAAATATTTAATGATTTTTATAGAACAAATGAAGCAAGAAAAATAGATATACGCGGAACAGGGCTTGGGTTATCAATAGTCAAGCAGATTGTAAAACAGCATCATGGAGAAACCAAAGTATTCAGCAAATCAGGCGAAGGAACTACGTTTGATATAATCTTAAACAATATTTAAAAAGCCCAATTGTAGGTTATATGCTGTAAATTCATTTTTAACTCACTTTTCGGTGCTCATTTTTTTGGTATATTTTTTATTTATTTAATTCAAAGCAATTTTCGGGTTTTATAACTATATATTAATGTTATCTCTTCCGAATCTTCTGCTTATTAGACATATTTAAATTTTTTTATTTTTGGTTTGATTCCCTGATAAATATTTGAATTTATAAAAATATTTAAAAAATATTTTTTTAATATTGACATTTGTTCTCTTTTTTATTTTATTGATATCTAATAAACAAATTTCAACTCTTAAATTGGAAGGAAAAAATCATGAACAAAGGACAATTAATCGCAGAAGTAGCAAAGAAGGCAAGTTTAAGTAAGAAAGATGCTTCAAATGCTGTAAATGCTACTATTGAAGCTATTAAAAAAAATGTTAAAAAGGGAGTAACGCTTGTTGGTTTTGGAACTTTTAAAGTCGTAAGAAGAAAAGCAAGAACTGGCAGGAATCCTCAGACAGG
>JAUWXV010000042.1 GCA_030616165.1 bacterium
TATAACATAATTATGAAAAACAAAACCTTTTCCGCAAAAAAACTAAAAATTATCTCACTCATTAATAAAAAAAGTGAGACAAATGATGTAATTTCCTGATAATTATAAACATAATTATCTCATAAGTCTAAAAATCACCCCAAAATTGAGACAAATTGAGACAAATTGAGACAAAATGATACAAAATTGAGACAAAATGAAACACTTTCTCAAAAAGATGGTTTAAAACCCATTATATAATTTACTCATAAATCAAACCCATACATTAAAATATTTTTATTCGATAAGGAATCAAACGAAACAAACATAATTGAAGTTTCATTAATCAATTCACCAGAGCTATAGAGAGTACGTCATCCATCTCCTTTATAAAATGAAACTTTAGATTTTTTCTTACCTCCTTCGGAATATCTTTTATGTCTTTTTTATTTTTTTCTGGTAGAATTATATCATAAATACCGGCCTGTTTGGCTGCCAATACCTTTGCTTTTATTCCTCCAACAGGAAGCACAATTCCTCTCAGTGTTATTTCGCCTGTCATTGCTACATCATTTCTGACTCTTTTTCCGGTGAACAGCGAATATAATGAGGTAAAAATTGGTATTCCGGCAGATGGACCATCCTTGGGTATTGCACCTGATGGAACGTGAATGTGGATATCTTGCTTTGAGAAGAAGTCCTCATCGATATTATAATTTTTGCTTTTTGACCTGATAAAACTCAAAGCAGCCTGTGCAGACTCTTTCATCACATCTCCAAGATGACCTGTTAATGAGAGGTTTCCCTTACCCTTCATAATAGTTGATTCGATGAACAGAATATCCCCTCCGAATGGTGTCCATGCTAATCCTGTTGCTACTCCTGTTTTTGATGTCCTTTCAGCAATGTCCATATAAAACTTGATTGGTCCTAAATATTTTTCTACATCTTTTGTTTTCACAACAGGTTTTAGATAGTTATTCTGGACCTTTTCTTTTGCAATTCCTCTTAATATAGAGGCAATTTCTCTCTCAAGGTTTCTCACCCCTGCTTCTTTTGTATATGAATTAATAATCATTCTTAACGCAGAATCGGTAAACCTGATTTCCACCTTTTTTAATCCGTGGGCTTCTAATTGTTTTGGGACAAGAAATTTCTTGGCAATTTTCAATTTTTCTTCTACTGTATAACCGGGTAGTTCTATAATCTCCATTCTATCTTTTAAAGCAGGAATAATTGGGTCGGTGAGGTTAGCTGTAGTTATAAACATCACCTGTGATAAATCAAATGAAACGTCGAGATAATGGTCAGAAAAAGAGTAATTTTGTTCCGGGTCAAGAACCTCTAACAGGGCGGATGATGGGTCTCCTCTGAAATCCGTTCCGACTTTATCAATTTCATCAAGCATAAATACTGGATTCATACTCCCTGCTCTTTTTATTCCCTGGACAATTCTCCCCGGTAGGGCACCGATATAAGTTCTCCTGTGCCCTCTGATTTCGGCTTCGTCACGGATCCCGCCCAGAGACATCCTAATAAATTTTCTTCCAAGTGCCCTTGCTATGGATTTCCCGAGAGATGTTTTCCCCACACCCGGAGGTCCTACAAAGCACATTATTGGACCCTTCATATCATTTTTTATTTTCCTCACTGCAAGATACTCTAATATCCTCTTTTTAACCATCTCTAATCCATAGTGGTCTTCATCAAGAATCTTCTGTCCTTCGGAAATATTAAGGTTATCCTTTGTTTTTGTTCCCCAGGGCACATCGATAAGCCAGTCCAGATAGGTTCTTGCAACTGTGTATTCTCCGGCAGAAGGTGGCATTTTAGATAATCTGTTTAATTCTTTTTTTGCAATTTTTCTGACCTCTTTTGGCATTTTCGATTTTTCGATTTTGCTTTTAAGTTCCTTTATCTCAGAAGTATGCTCATCGTCCACTCCGAGTTCTTTTTGGATTGCTTTCAACTGTTCTCGAAGATAAAAGTCTTTCTGTGTTTTATCGATTTCTCCCTGAATCTGCGATTGTATCTTTTTTCCAAGTTCCAGAACTTGCATTTCTTTATTCAATAAATATGTCACCTTCTCCAGTCTTTCTTTAACATTTATTGTTTCGAGAATTCTCTCTTTTTCTTCGAGCGAAATATTTAAAAAAGAGGCTACCAGGTCGGAAAGCCTCTGAGGGCTGTCGGTGTTAAGTATGAAAATCCCGAGTTCCGATGATAAGTACGGAGATAAATCTGTTGCTTTTTGAACAAGATTTTTTAAGTTTAACGTTAATGCTTCAATGGTAACATCTTTGTCAACATGTTCTTTTATCTTGCTGACCTGTGCGCTAAAATAAGGTTCGGATTTTGTAAAATTAACTATTTTTATTCTCGTAATGCCTTGAACCACAACATGTTTACTTCCATCAGGGATTTTAAACATTTTCAATATATTTGCTGCAGTTCCATATCCGAACAGGTCTGTATGTTTTGGGTCTTCAATGTCTCCTTTCCTTTGAGCGACAAGTCCTATTAACTTATTTTTTTCTATAGCTTCTTCAACTAATTTTATAGATTTCTCCCTACCTATTAGCAGGGGGATAATCTGATAAGGAAAAATCACCGTATTTCTCAAAGGCATTATCGGAAGTTCATCAGGGATAACTACTTGTTTTGTTATTCCATTAAAAAAATCCATATCATCACTTCCTTTCACAATCAGTTGTTTATTAAGTATGCGATAATTTTTTAAAGCGTAAATTATTTTATGAACATTATAAATTATTACAAATTTCGTGCCAGTTTATTGAATGATAAAGGACTATAAAAAACATTAATATTTTATATATTATAACTTATTTATTTACAATAAATAGTGTTAATATTGCGAAACCTTAGGTTTTTAAGTTTTATAATTTTTTTAAAATCTTGAATAACGCCATATTGACAGCATGTATGACATAATATGTTAATAGATTTCTTATATTACACTTGTTGATTTAAAGTGGTTGCTTTAAATAAATTTAAGTATTAAATTAATTGTAAAATTATTAAATTTTATAACGATAAATTTTTTATATTCTAAGTTTTGAAAAAAGATGCTCTGAAAAAAGATAAATCCAAATAAAGAGAGGTGGAAATGATTCAAATAACAAGGGAATCATTGACTGTTGATTTGGTGAGAAAGCTTTTAAGGAAAGGTGCATTGACTAATTTAAAGAATATTCTGCAAAAGTTCCATCCCGCTGATATTGCTGTGTTTTTTAATTACTTAAGTGAGAAAGAAAAGGAAACTATATTTCGATTATGTGTTGAGATAGAAAAATTTCCTGAGATTATCAGTTTATTAGAGCCTTCAGAGAGTGCTAATTTTTTATCTACTCTAAAAAAAGAAGAGATTTATAAAATATTTAAGAATATCCATTCCGATGATGTTGTGGATATAATAAATGCTCTTCCGGAAGAACTTGCCCAGGATATACTTTCTTTTATGAAAAAGGAGGATGTTGCTGAAATTGAATCTCTTTTAGAATACGAAGAGGATACAGCAGGCGGTATAATGAATCCGGACTTTTTTGCTCTCGAAGAGAATACAACCGTGAAGGATGCTGTAGATTCTCTTCGTGAGGCAAAGGATGTGGAGATGGTTTTTTACCTGTATGTTGTGGATAACAGAAATCACCTGGTTGGGGTTGTTTCCCTTCGATATTTGGTTACCTCAAAGAGTGATGCAAAATTGAAAGATATTATGAATACAGATGTAATAAGTGTTAGGACTAATATGGACCAGGAAGAAGTCGCAAAGATTGTTACAAGATATGATGTACTTGCTGTTCCGGTAGTTGACGAAGAAAATAAACTTGTTGGTGTCATTACGGTTGATGACATAATCGATGTCATTCGTGAAGAAAATACAGAAGATATGTTGAAAATGGCAGGAACAACTGAAGAAGAAATTGTTACAAAGTCAACATATTCAAGTTTTAAAATACGTCTTCCCTGGCTTTTTGCTACATTCATCGGTGGTGTTTTTGCCTCGCAAATAATGGGAGTTTTTCAGGAAAACCTGAAAGATTTTATTGCTTTAGCATTTTTTATACCGATAATAATGGGTATGGGAGGAAATATCGGAGCCCAGACATCTACAATAGTTGTGAGAGGAATTGCTCTTGGAAAAGTTGATGTAAAACAGTTCTGGCATTTCATTTTCAAACAATTTAAAATAGGAATATTACTTGGTATAACGTATGGTATATTGCTGGGTGTTATTGCGAAATTTCTTCATGGAGAAATTTCGTATATTGGTATTACAGTATGTCTTGCAATTATATGTGAGATGACAATCGGTTCGATATTAGGAACTATGATTCCTATGATTCTGAAAAGGGTGAATATTGACCCTGCTGTGGCAACAGGTGCTTTTGTTACAACTGCCCTCGATATTTTAGGTATCGTTATATATTTCTTCTTAGCATCTGTTTTTATTTTTTGAAAGGAATTTAAATTTTAAATTTAATTTTTGATTTTTTTTGTTTTATAGGGTTTCACGAAAATACTTTTTTTCAATAATCAAAAACATCATTAACACAAGAAGTTATTCCACCGAGTATTCGGGTGAATCCACTCATTAATAGTCGAGAATTTACACTTTTTTTCATCTATGCACAATCCAGTTATATTTTTTATGAAACACAACAATAATTGTATGGGCTTGATTTATTAATCCCTTTTTAATTTTTTCACAAAATTATGGGTAAAAGCTGCGAAAATACAATAAATAAGATTCATTAAGGAGTGATAGAATAATTTCAATTGACTTTTCATAGAAAAATTCATATAATATTCCTTCAATTTTGATGTTATTAAATATTATTCACTTTAAAGGAAAGAATTGTTATAAATGGTTGATGATGGATACAGCAGAGGTAAGGTTTTACTTTTATCTACTGGTCACCTTATAACTGATATATATCCGGGCTTTTTAGCACCCATTGTTCCTCTTCTTATGGCGAAACTTGATTTTTCAATTTCAGAGGCAGCCACTTTAATGTCTACATTGATTATAGCAACCTCTCTATTTCAGCCCATTTTTGGATATCTTTCAGACAGAATAAAAAGAATTGTCTTTATAGTAATTGGACCTATAATAGCTGCCTTTTTTATGAGCATTATTAACCTTCCAAACAGTTATCATCTGTTATTGCTGTTTGTTTTTCTTAGTGGGCTTGGCGTAGCATCTTTTCATCCTCAGGCAGCAGCACTAACTAATTTGAGAAGCGGCACAAGGAAGGGTTCGGGTATGGGTATTTTCGTATTTGGTGGAAGCATCGGCATTGGAATTGGGTCGCTGTTAATTTCGGTAATAGTATCAATTGGGGGTCTTGGAGCTGTACAATACGCAATTATTCCAGGATTTGTTATCTCCGCTCTTCTATATAAATCCTTTTGTAAAGAAAGAGTGGTTAAGATACCGGAAAAAAACAACAATTATTCCATTCAGACTGCTTCCCTTATCCTTATAGTATTATTTCTTTTAGTAGCTATCCGGGCAATTGTAATACTTGGTTTGAGTGCATTCATTCCGATTTATCTTGCCCAGAGGGGCGAAGCAGTTGTGTATGGTGGCATTACTTTATTTCTTATGCATTCGTTTGGGGCAATTGGGGGACTTGTTGGCGGGCATCTTTCCGAAAAAATCGGCGAAAAGATGGTAATTATACTATCTTTTATTGTTCCACTTCCTGTTTTTTCTCTTTATTTAATGAGTAGTGGTTTAATCTCTTTTATTTTGGTTTCGTTGGGTGGTTTCTTTTTATATTCTTCAATACCGGTGGTGATTTTTCTTGGACAGAGTACTTTCCCGAATAGGATAAGTACAATTTCAAGTATGATAATGGGCTTGGGCTGGGGGATAGCCGGATTAACTATAATTGGTTTTGGGGCACTTGCTGAAATTATTGGTGTGAAAACTACATTATTTTATTTGGTTTATACATCCGGGTTAGGATTTATATTAACATTGATTTTACTTAGGGTTAAATTAAATAGCAGATGTGTTTGATATTATTTCTTTAAGTTAATTATTTTCATCTTTTTCAGTTCATCATCTATCTCTTCGGTTTTTAAGATTCCCTTTTCATTTAAGATATTGAATAACGCTTCCATTTTTCGGTTATATAGAAATTTTTCTATATCATCGTCTCCAATCGAGATTTTTTTATATTCTTCGGTCTCGTTATCAAGAAGGTCGATTAACTTATTTTCTATTATTCTTTCAACAGAATCGCTGGTTATATTGAATTTCTCGATTTTGGCAGTAGATAGGTATATGTCATATTCAAAGTGCTTCTTTTTATCCTCGATTTGAATATGGTAATGCACAGCCTTTTTCTTTTTGAATTGATATGGAGGCAGACTGTAAATGATTTTATAATGCTTGGATTTTGTTTTGTAGTTTTTTGGTATCATTATTATTTATTTCATATAGTAATGATATGTTAATATAATATTTGTGGGGGCTTGATTTATCAAGCACTTTTTAGAAATTTTATTAATTTACTTTAAATTCCACAAACATGTAGGGACAACCCTTGGATTGTCCCTGCTAAATTTTCATTTTTTGCCGTATCATCTTTCAAAAGAAGTAAGTTAAGCTTCTAATAAAAGCCTGTTTTCAGGTGACCTTGTTTCACCGACATTTGTAACATAAATAGCAGGCTTGTCTTTAACGGGGCACATATATTCACAAATTCCACATCCCCAGCAGAGTTCCGGGTCGACGTATGGCTGTCTGAGTTCGACCTTTTCTCCGTTTCGGTCTATAACGGTTACATCTTTAAGGTGAATTGCCTTTGGTGATGTTGGACAGTGTTCCTCACACACAATACATGGAATATCCATAGCATGTGGGAGGCATCTCCCTTGGTCAATAAAGGCTGTACCGATTTTGACGCGATTCCCATTTTCTCCACCCGATTTGGTCTCTTCATCGATTTCCCAGATTGAACCGGTCGGGCAAATTTGGCTGCACAATACACATGTATCTTCGCAGTATCCCATCCTCATAATCAAAAACGGAGTCCATATCCCCTCGGGTCCTGCTTCCAAAAGCGTTGGATGAATTGCATTTGTCGGGCACACCTTCATACATTCCCCGCATCTTATACACCGGGCAAGAAAATCTTTTTCTTCCAATGAGCCGGGAGGTCGGATTAGTTTCGGATTATAATTTTTTTCAAGACCACTTGCGGCACGAAGTATCGGGAAAAGGGTAAATCCTGCCCCGAGACTTATAATAAGCCTTCTTCTTGTTAAATCTGGAGCAAGTGCACCGATAGATTCCTGCTTTGGGAAAAATTTAAAATGTATTACATCTTCAGGGCAGGAAGCCTGGCAGTTAAAACACAATACACACTCATGAGACTTCCATTTTACACCGGCGATTGGCTCATCTGCTCCCTGACAATCAATAAGGCATTTATCACAATAGGTGCATTTTTCGTGGTCTTTTTCCATACCGAAAATCGACAATTTCGAAAATATTCCCAGCAAAGCGCCAAGCGGACATATACCTCTGCACCAGAATCTTATTATTATGCGGTTAAAAATTAACACTGTCAGAAATATAATCCCGATTATAAAACTATTATGAAAATAGAGCTGTTTGAAAGTAAATAGGTTATTTTCGAAGATTTTATACCCGAGATTTGAAACAAATTGTAAGAATGAATTCTCCGTGGCATACATTGAGTCAAGTATTAACCTCATAATATAATTAAGACCGGGAATGATGGATGTAGCCAGCGACCTGATTGTAAAGGATATTGGGTCAAGAAGTCCGGTTTGAAGCGAAGAAAATACAGCAGCAGCAAGCATCCCGAAAAGTATATAGAATTTTACACTCTGCCAGTTTTTATATCTATTGGAGTTTATTATTTTTTCCCTCTTTTTATCGGATTTAAACGAACTGAAAATATGGTTTAATGTTCCGAGCGGGCATATCCATCCGCAGAATAACCTCCCGATAAGTATACTCCCTATTATTACGATAAGGGACCAGATAATTGGTTTATACAATGAATGTGTAGATATTGCAGTAGAAACCGCTGCTAACGGGTCTATGTCGAGGAAGATTCGCACTGGATAAGAAAGCCTGATGTTTTCTTGCGAATTTTCGCTGAACGTTCCTCTGAATTCTGTTTTAAATAAAAGAAAAAGAAATAGTATTAAGAATAATCCCTGGGAAATTCGCCTTAAGTTTCTGGCTGCTTTTATATTCATTATAAAGAATTTATTATATTAAAAATTTATTAACAACTTACTTTCTTTGTAAAGAAAGTAAGCAAAGAAACTTTAGGTTAGAAGTTTTTTGCCTACTTTTTTTCAAAAAAGTAGGTTTCTTTTAAGTTATCATATTTTTTATATTAATTTCGCTAATATCCATTTTCCCGAGACCGCGCTGGTGTGCGATTGTGATAAACGGTATTTCATCAGGATTAATGCCGAATAAATGTGCGCCGTATGCGTCAACTGCAACCTGGTCAGTTCCAGCCGCGATAATATTCATATTTTTTACGTCTCTTGGACTTCCACCTTGAGGTCCGTTTGTCAATAGAACGCGGAATGCATCTAAGATAACGAGTGTTGGTTTCATAAACTGTGCAAGGTCTGCAATGCTGTTGTGTATGTCCTGATGGAGTTGACTTCTTATTCCCCCGATCATTCCATACCAGTTTTTCATACCGATTGTTAATCTTGTAAGGTTATGATGTTTTAATATTGGTATATTTATCACTTTATCTGCTTCCAGATAATGGGAGTAGATTGGCCAGTTTTTCAGGATGACTCCGTCCATATTCACATTTTTTAACTTTCTTTTTTCTGGGAGTTTGACTTCGGCACCTGCTTTTTCGGCTGCATTTGCAATTCCACTTCTTGCAAAGCACCTTCTGGGATCATTACAGGAAGCGTCGGTTACTATCACCTTTTTTGCGCCCGCGTTATAACACAACTCGACTGTCTTTTTTACTACTTCGGGATTAGTATTGGCGGCCTGCTGTGGGATTCTGTCCCAGCCAATATTTGGTTTAATTACGACAATATCGCCTTGTGATATAAATCGGTTAATACCTCCAAGAGCATTTATCACCATTTCTGTTAACTCTGATGGAGAATCGCCTTTAGCAGATGCTAATTCGGGGAGGTCTGGACTCGGCGGTATTGTGTAATCCAGCCGTGTTCCAATTTCTGTGCGAACTGTTGGTTTTTTAGACCTTGAGGCAAGCCAAAAACCCATACCTCCGGATGCAATCACTCCTGCACCGGCTCTTGCTGTTAATTTTATAAACTTACGTCTCTCCATTTGCTTCTCCATCTTTAAACTATTAATATATTAAAATCTAAAAATAAATGCAATTATTTTAAATAATGAGTATGATAAATCATTTTTTATTTTTTTTGTCTTCTCTTTTTAAATTAATTGGAATAATATCTTTTTATTTTTATATTAGACTATAAATAATAACATATTATATTAATTGTATGGTTTCGATTTATCGAACCAGATTTTTTTACTTTTTTAAAGATTCGGTTGAAATAAAAATTTAATAAAGTTCTGTAAGATAATTTAAAATTATTTTTAATTATGTCATCGAGAAAGGATAATGTAAATTTATCAGGAAAGAATGCCGTGATTACTGGTGGTTCAAGAGGTATTGGAAGAGCAATTGCATTAAGGTTTGGTGAAGCTGGGTGTAATGTTATGATTAATTATATTACAAACGAAGAGGCTGCCTCGGAGGTTCTCGAGAGTTTAAGATATTTTAACGTAGAAGGCATATCTTTTAAGGGGGATGTCTCTAATCCAGAGATTGCAAAGGAGATGATTGACAAGGCTGTTGAAAAATTTGAAAGTATTGATATACTTGTTAATAATGCAGGTATATGGGAACGGGGTTTCATTGGAGAGATGGATTATAATCACTGGCGGCGTATTCTAAGAACAAATCTCGATAGTGCATTTAACTGCTGTAACTTTGCGGTTCCTTATATGAAAAGGCAGAAAAGCGGGAAAATAATTAATATCTCGTCAAGGTCAGCAAGAAAAGGTGAGGAAGGTTCTTCGGCATACGTTGCTTCTAAATCTGGTTTAATCGGTTTTACAAGGTCAATTGCTATGGAGGTGGGCAAATATAATATTAATGTAAACTGCGTTGCACCTGCCTGGGTTGAATCGGATATGACTAAAGATTATCTGCATAAAGAAAATAGAGAAAAGGAGATTCTAAAGACAATTCCTCTCGGGAGAATTGCAGAGCCGGAAGATGTTGCGGATATTGCTCTTTTTCTTGCTTCTGACCTTTCAAACTATTTAACAGGAGAGACAATATTTTTAAGCGGCGGTGCTATTTAATACTAACCCGTGGTTTCTCATTGATAAAAATTGAATCCCATAACTGATGTGTCAGGAATTCTTGCATGACTATAAGAGATAACAGAGGCTGAAATATGAAGATTATTACTATCTTACATTGTATTTTATTTCTATTAGTTAGTCACAAGATGAGAAATTGAATATTCCGGATAGTTTAGGGAGAACCTTCCGCAATTTTATGTAACTGCTAATGTATATATCCTAAAGAAAGAAAGTAACAAAAATACTTTTAATTTTTGGAGGATAAATGGAAGATAAGGTTATGATAATAAATGGAAAGGTGATTTTGCCCGATGGGATTAAAGAAAATGCAGTGATTTTCATAAATAGAGGTAGAATAGAAGATATTAAAGAGAGTTCGGAAATTGTAAATCAAGTTGAATATGAAAAATACGATGCGAAAGGTAAATATGTCTCACCGGGATTTGTTGATATTCATGTTCACGGCGGACGCGGCAGTGATTTTATGGATGTTACGGTCGAAGATTTTGATAATATAACAAAATATCACACATCTGGTGGTACTACCGCACTGCTCGCAACAACAGCGAGCACATCCAAAGAAAAGATTCTTGCTGTGCTTGAGACTATGAAATTGGTAAAATTGCGTGGAAGTAATGGTGCATACATAATCGGGGCGCATATGGAAGGTCCGTATATTGATTATGACTGGAAGGGTTGTCATCTTCCTAGCGAGGTCAGGAACCCTGACCCTGATGAATATAGCGAAATTCTGGATAAATGTGGTCACCTGATCCGAAGGTGGACTGTATCTCTGGAACTTCCGGGAGTAGAAAATTTTATAAGGGAGATAGCCCGGAGGGGAATTGTAGTTAGTGCCGGGCATACTGGTGTAAATTATGATGTAGTAAAAGAAGCCTTAGGTTGGGGAGTTACCCATACTACACATATGTATTGTTCTATGTCAAATATTGTGTGGGATAAGGCAAAGAGGCGCGGGGGAATGGTTGAATCAATTTTTCTTTTAGATGAACTTACTACTGAAGTGATTGCAGATGGAAAACATCTGCCCGGTGAAATGCTTAAGTTGACAATTAAGAATAAGACCACCGATAGAATTGCTTTGGTGAGCGATGCGATGAGGGGCTCGGGGATGCCAGACGGAGAATATACGTTCGGTCCTAAAGATGGTCAGAAAACAATTGTCGAAGATGGTGTAGCGTGGGTTCCCGATAAACACTGTTATGCCTCGAGTATTGCAAAGATGATTGATTGTGTGAGGATTATGGTAAGGACAGCCGACTGTTCATTAAAAGATGCAGTGAAAATGGCTTCAATTGTTCCTGCAAAAATTATCGGAGTCGAAAAAGAGTTTGGCTCTATTGAAAATGGCAAGCGTGCCGATATTGTTATTTTTGATGAAAATTTTAATGTTGACTCAACATGGGTTGAAGGAAAGATTATTTATAAAGCATAAAAAAATTTTTCAATATTTGATTTATTTTCTCAATATATAAAATTTTAGTGAATATTATTTAGAAATTGATTAAAAACTTGTTATATATTATATTGAAATAATAGGGGGAATTAATAATTGTCTGTTCATATTTTTTTGTCATTCCTGCGAAAGCAGGAATCCATTTATTTTTTGCCGTATTGATTTTGGAATTTTACCAGGTTTTTGTAATCAATTAAATGTTTCGACGGACAAGAATGTCCGTCCTGCTGGTTTCCATGGCTTATTCTGTTGTATAATTAAATCACAATTAGTAAACCAGAATTTGAATGGATAATAAAATTTTATTAATATATAGCGATGAATATCTCAAGCATGATACGGGGGGAGGACATCCAGAAAATCACGAGAGACTCAAAAGCATAATATCGCATTTGAGTGGAAGTGAATTAATGAAATATCTGATAATTTCAGAACCAGAACCCACCCCATTGAAATGGATAATGGAAGTTCATTCCGAAGAATATATAAGTTCCATAAAAAAGCATTCTGAAGAGGGGATACATTTTATTGATTCGCTTGATAACGTGATAAGCAGGGAAACTTATAGAATTTCTTTATTAGCGGTTGGCGGAGTTTTAAATGCTGTTGATAGTGTGATGGAGGATAAATTCCGCAAAGCATTCTGTCTGATAAGACCGCCCGGTCATCACGCATTGAGAGATGAGGCTATGGGATTCTGTTTTTTCAATAACGTTGCCGTTGCTGCAAAATATTTGATAAAGAAATATAATTTAAGTAGAATCTTGATAGTAGATTGGGATGTCCATCATGGAAATGGAACCCAGGATGCCTTTTATGATGACCCAAAAGTATTTTATTTCAGCATCCATCAGCATCCATTATATCCGGGTTCTGGGATGGAATCTGAAATAGGGAGGGGGAAAGGAAAAGGATTTACTATGAATGTTCCTGTACCACCCGGAACAAAAGATGATACATATATCAGGGTATTTTCAGAGGAATTATTTCTGAGGGCGGATGATTACAATCCGCAGTTTATATTAATTTCCGCTGGATTTGATGCTCATAAAGAAGATCCCATCGCCCAGATTCTTCTTTCTGAAAATGTGTATGGAAGTATTACTGATGTTGTATGCAGAATTGCCGATAAGTGCTGTGAGGGGAAAATAGTTTCTGTCTTGGAAGGTGGATATAATCTTAAATTCCTTCCTGTTTGTGTTGCTGAACATTTAAAAAGTCTTATATTATTTAAGGAAAATCGATGAAATTAGAAAGATTATTTATTTTTTTTATTATATTATTATTTGTGGGTGCAATATTAATCATTAACAGGTTTACTTCAATAACAGAGAGGAAAACCAAAGTTTATATTCAGGGAGCATTTTATATTGATAGAAACGATATTTATAAGATAGTAAATGATGATATAATTGAAAAGATGCTTAGAGATATTGACCCCGATATTCTGATAGTCCAGGAACCGGTTACCTTTTCCGACAATCTCTTTGAAGAATTTGAAAGTGAAATATCTCCTTCAGAAAAAGATTCGATTATTAATATCTATTTTAAAAAAATAGAAGATATCAATAGCAAACTTGGATTTGATATAATCCTGCTGAATGTATGGGATTTAGAGAGCATTCAGGCAAGAAAAAATTTTTATAGAAAAAATAGGGATGATCCAAATTTCAAACAGAAAGTTGATTTGTATAATAAATTAAATCAAATAATCACAACAAAAATTGAGGAACTTAATCTAAAAAAGGATATATTCACCGTTAATTCTTCCCTTTTTGATAATTTGAAAGAGGTTGAGGGAAATTATTTTTCTTCTGTTTTTGGGGAAGAACTTGGTCTTGGTGATTATAAATATATGAATAAAAAGTATACAGATAAAATATTAGAAATTATAAATGAGGATAAAAAAAGAAAGACACTTATAATTTACGATTCCAATCAGAAATATGAACTTATAAAAAGGCTCACGAGTATTCCTGACATAAATGTAATAAGGGTTATGAGTGGCGAAAAGAATAAAGATTAAAAAATCTGTAGATTATGAAAATTAAGATTTTATTTATATTTTACTTATCATATAATATTTTATATTTTCACCCGGTTTATCCCCAGAATAATGAATATCCAATATTAAAAGAATTAATAGATACACCTACAGCAGGTTCATTAAGAAAGGGGACTTTTGATGTTGGATTAAGGATGTATCCGGAGGGTGGGGTTTTGAGTGAAATGTCCATTGGACTTATGAATAGAGTGATGGCGAGTGTTTATTATGGGGGCGAAAATTTTATAGGTGAGGGGGAGGTTAACTGGAATCCGCAGATTGGTTTTGAGATGCGAATCAGGATTATTGAAGAGTCATTTGCATTTCCTGCTGTTTCTATTGGATTTAATTCCCAGGGATACGGAGGATATAGAAAAAGTCTTAAAAGGTATATGTATAAATCAAAAGGATTTTATGCTGTTGTGAGCAGGAATTATTATCTTTTAGGTAATCTTGGATTACATGTAGGTGCTAACAAAAGCCTTGAAAAAGAGGATAAAGATAAAGACATCAATATCTTTATTGGATTTGATAAAGGTTTTCCCGGGGGTTTAGAACTGCTTGCTGAATATGATTTCGCTTTTAATGATAATGAAAATGAAGATTTGTCGTTTGGAAAGGGAAATGGTTATTTGAATTCCGCTTTAAAATGGAGTGTTACTGGAGGTTTTAGCGTTACTTTTATTTTTAGAAATATTGCCAAGAATAAAAAATTCACATCAGGAGTAGGTAGAGAAATTAAAATTAGTTATGTAAGAAATTTTTAACCTACTTTCTTTGCAAAGAAAGTAGGCAAAGAAACTTTAGATCTATTCCTCATTCCTTGCTGTGCAAGGAATGAGGAATAAAAGTAAGTTTTCCCCCCGCTTAAAGCGGGGATCCTTCGGATTGCTTCTTCTTTTTCCAAAAGAAGAAGAGTTACTTTATAATAATATAAAAAATTATCAGTGGAAAGAGGAATTTGAACTGAGAGCACTTTTAATAAATCCGTGGATTTATGACTTTTCTGCTTATGATTTATGGATGAAGCCGTTGGGGCTTCTGTATATAGGTGCAGTTTTAGAAGAGAATGGATTTGAGGTTTATCTAATTGATTGTCTTGACAGATACCATCCCGAAATTTTAAGAAAGATTGGAAGGGAACTTCTGAGGGGGGATAAAAAATATGGTTGTGGAAATTTTTATAAGGAGGAAATCGATAAGCCTGAAAATTTGAAAAATGTTAAAAGAAGGTATTCAAGATATGGTCTTCCACCGGATATTTTTATTAAAGAGATAAAAAATGTGCCTGAACCTGACGTTATTCTTGTGACATCTATGATGACATACTGGTATCCTGCACTTTATGATATAATAAAGATAATTCGTGAAGTTTATAAAAATATACCGATTATACTTGGTGGAGTTTATGTAACGCTCGCTTTTGAACATGCTGAAAAGTATCTAAACGTTAATAAAATAGTCAAAGGAGAAGGTGAAAATCAGATTGCGCCTGTTATTTCAGAAATTTTAGGGAAAGCCAGAGATAATTATAAACATTATAATTCAATAGATGATTATCCCTTCCCATCGTTTCATCTTTTGAGAAATATAAGATATCTTCCTGTATTGACTTCCCGGGGCTGTCCTTTCCGATGCACCTTCTGTGCTTCGAGGATTGTCAGCGGCAAATTCAGAACAAGAACTCCGGAATCCGTTATAGATGAAATAAGGTTTCATCGAAAGAAATTTAATGTCTTGGACTTTGCTTTTTATGACGACGCACTTCTGGTTAATAAAGAGAAACATATTATCCCCATACTTGAGGAATTGTTGAAAAATAAAATAAAGATTCGTTTTCATACTCCAAACGGTCTCTTCCCTTCAATGATAGATGATGAGTTTGCGAATTTGATGTATAGGAGCGGTTTTAAAACTGTAAGATTAAGCCTTGAAACCGTTCATCCGGAGAGGTTAAAAGATATTAATTTTAAGGTTACTGTCGATGATTTTGAACGCTGTATAGAATCACTGGTAAAAGCAGGATATAAAAGAAAAGAATTAGAATCCTACATCCTTTATGGATTAACTGGTCAATCGGTAAGAGAAGTACTTGAAACTATGGTATTTGCGGCAAAGAATGGCATAAAGGTGCGTCTTGCGGCATTTTCTCCAATTCCCGGAACAATTGAATGGGAAAGGGCGATTACTTCTGGAGAATTATCCTCTGATGCAGACCTTCTTATTACCAATAAAACACTGCTCCCTTTAAGGTCGAAAGATTTTTCATTCTATGTCGTGAATGAATTAAAAAAGTTTGCCAATATTATAAACTATGCATCAGACCTTGAAATTAATATGTTCAGAGGAAGTAATATCTCAGAAATTCTTAAAAAGATATTCTCGACAAAAGAGGTGAAATTTATACATTTCTAATTCATTCCTAGTGCTCTGGATGAGTTAGAAACAAAAGACGGTAGGACAGACATTCTTGTCTGTCCACAATTCTTTGCTACTTTCTTTTTCAAAAGAAAGTAGAATCTTTTATGAAAGATTAAATTTGTTAAATATATGTTTTTTATAGATAAAATTTAATTATGAATTTCAGAATAATTTTTATAATTTTTCTTTTTTTATCTCTTGTAAGGTTTGATTTTAATTTATTTTCGGCAGAAAAAGGAGTCACCGCAGATTCTTTAATTGCTGAATTTGAAGATAATGCTGATATAGAGAATTTAAAAAGGGAAAATTATGAGAGCATCGATGATTTAATCTCGATTTATTCTAAAATAGATATAAATAATCTTGGCTATCCGGGACAGTTTTTAAGTCTCAATTACAGAGGTTTAAATCACAAAGGAATCTCCTTTAGTATTGATGGGATTCCAGTTGAATCTTATATTTTTGGTGTATCCGACCTGAATCGGATTCCGCATGAAATAATAAATACTGTTCATTTTTACAGTTATTCGGTTTTTAATCCTGGATATCTCGGGGTCGATTTTCATACAAAATCAATCTTTGATGAACAACCATTTACGAGGGTTGTTTACAGGATTGGAGACTTTGACAGGAGTTTTGTGGATGTATTTTTCAGAAGAAAACTGACAAACTTATCCGATGTCGGTATTTCTGGAAGTTTTGAAAAGTATCCCGGACAGTCTGGTGAAGATAACTATTTCGGAAGAAAATTCTGGGTCTCTTATAAAAGGGAGATATCAAAAGACCTTTTTTTGAAATTTTCGGGTATTTACGTTAAGAGAGGTGTTGACCTTCCTTCTGAAATTGCATTCACCAGAAAACTTGTATCTCATAACTCGCGAACAGATAATAACAGCGGTATATATAATTTATCTTTAAACAGAAATAATGAAGATTCAGGCTTTAATCTTTATTTGTATTTTAATGGATACAAAAGAAGATTCAGAAATATTTTAAGTGAAGAAAATAAAATTGAAGATAGAGAAAACATTTATGGTTCTGGATTTTTTTATAAAAGAAGATTAAATCAAGGGGATATATCTTTAAAATTTAATTTATCTGCATATTCCGTAAGCGGAGACCAATTAACTGAAATAAAAAACAAAAAAAAGGTTTCAACATTTCTGAATTACAGGTATATTTTAAGAAAAAGATTAATATTTAATCCATATCTTGCAATATTCAATGATTCAATTAGAGGTAATATTACCCAGGGTGGCATTAGTGTTCATTCACTTCTGTCTAAAAATTTTGGGACATTTTTTTCGTATAGACTGAGTGGGAGATATCCCGATATTCATGAATTGTATCATAAAGGTATTGGGATTGATTTGAAGAATGAAAAATTTCATCTCCTTGAAGCTGGGATAAGATATAAATACAATGATAATATTATATTCTTGAATATATATCGGAATACAATTGATAATATGATAAGATTCACTATTCCGCCCGATGGTTGGTATCCTTATAATGATTCAAGAAACTCTTACTGGGGAACAGAGATGAATTTAAGTTCATCTTTTTTGAAATTTTTTCAGATAATAATGAAATATTCCTATGCTGGAAATCGTGATAAAGACTCATTTTTATTTAATCCAGATATTAAGGGATACTTTTCATTTGTGATTAATAATATTGGAGACATTTTTATTAAAGGGTCAATGAGTTCAATGGTTAAACTTACCTGCAGATATTTCGGAAAGGAATATATAAAATATTATAATCCAGCGGTAAGAGATTTTGCTTTATCTAAAAGTCTAACCGAACCTTCATTTATTTTTGATTTTAAAGCGCTTGTTACAATCAGGTCATTGACTTTTGTATATGAAGTAGATAATGTTTTTGGTGAAGATTTTGTAGAAGTGTATGGTTATCCAGTTCCGAGAGGAATAATGAGAATTGGAATTCAGTGGGATTTTTTTGACTAAGGTTTTAATTATAGAAGACTTATGATATATCGGCTAAAAATTACTTGACATTACTTTATAAAAATTATAAATTAATGTATAATAGAGGCGGCATATCTCAGTGGAATCATAATCCACAAACGACCACTTTTTCAACTAATTTCCAAATCTAATAAAATAACTTAACTACACATGGCTGCTATATTTACATCGATTTCTTCATATCGTCATATAAGTCATATAAGTCACCATTTTACACCAAAAGTGGCAAGAATTGGCAAGGTCAGTGTTATGTAAACTAAAAATAATTTCTGTATTAATAATGTACTTTTTTACTTTTCCGAGATTAAAATAATGAAATGTTTGAAAATATTGGAATCAAAGTGAGTCTTTTATATAATCATTAATCTGATAGCATTGCAATAATTCAGTGCAGGTTTATAAGACTTATTAGTAGTTATATTGCCACAAATTAATACAATTCATACCATTTAACATTATTGCTTACACAAGTAGACATATTCATTTTTTGTTTATAATGAATAAAAGAGCAAATTTATATTAAAAAGGCAAGAAATTTTTAAATAATAAGCAATATCTATTCATAATCGAGATTTGTATTAATAAAGAATTGAATGTCTAAAATATTTTTTTATAGATAATCGTTGTAAGATATCCGTGTTTCAATTTTGCACGAAATCTTACAGAAGTATGTCAGATAATATTTACTTTTTTATAACGCCTTTAAGTTTATCTAATATTTTTTCTTTCAGTTTATCTATTCCCTTTTTCTTTTCGCTCTCAATTCTACCTTCAAATTCTCTTATTTGGTTTTCTATTAACAGGAGATTATTATTAATCAGTTCTTCTAAATCTTTCAACTTTGATTCCAGTTCCTGACGTTTTTCATTATAAAATGAAATCAATTTTTGCCTTTCCGGTTCCAACCTTCTTCTCACCTGTTTTTCAATCTCATCTCGTCCTTTTTTAACTTCCTCTCCGAAAACACTTTTTAGTTTAACAGAAAAAACCTCATCAAGATTTGAAGACATTCTTAATTTTAACCTTTCATTGTCGAACCTAAACTGACAATCAATATCTATCTTTCTCAAATCTTTAAAAATATTTTGAACTATTTCATTAATTTGATTTTCAGGCATAATTGCAAATTGAAATGCAAGTTGTTCAGTTTGTATATTAAGATTTCCGCTGATAATTCTGTTTTTTCTGGATAAAACAGTTTTAACGTTCATTATTCCTTTATCAATCGTACTTGGGAGCAGTCTATTTTCTTTAAGACTTTGGTTATTAAGGCTTATTCCAGATACACTGAACTGAAAAATTTCCTCAGGAAAGTTACCCAGATAATTTAAAACAATCTCTAAATTATAATTTTGCTTTTTTAATGTACCGCCGCTCAATTTAATTTCGGTAGGTTTATTAATTATTTTTTGGTTTGATGTTATATCATTGATAGCCCCTGATGATACTATCCCCTTGTCAATGTCTGATATTCCTGTCTCACCAGAGATCGAAATTTTTTTAATCCAGAATTTTGGTAGGTTTATTCTATCCGGGAAAGAAATATCTTGCCCCTTGGGCTCTTGAGCAAATAATCTATCAGAGTAATCTTGGGTAATATTGTAATAATTCACTGCTTTTTTGATTCTATCGGCAAACTCCTGTCCAAATAAAATCTTAGCAATATTTTCAGTGCTCAGCTCGGGAAGTTTTGCTTTTGATAAAGTAGTTGAAATATCATCTTTTATCCAATTATTAACTGATTTTATTTCCGTTTCTAAAACATTAAAATCACTTAAGAAATAATTCTACTGTTGAATTATTTCTGTTTTCAAAGTGTCTACTTCATTATGTATTGTTTTAATTGTATTGAGGGCGCTTATAAAGCCATCAATGTTTTTCAGTTTTTCAGG
>JAUWXV010000163.1 GCA_030616165.1 bacterium
GTCCCTGTGCCCGATTTTTAATACTAACCGGATGGTTCACGAATACTTTGAAAAATATTACTCGCCAGCAGTAAAACGATTCTATAAACTTTCCGAAGACAATATTGAAAAAGTGAAAGAACTTGCCAGATGGAAATCATACATAAAGAATAACTGGAATAAAATCAAAATATTAAATATCGAAGCACATCCCCCAAAACAAATTTCCGTTGGTTCAAAATTTGAAGTACATGCAGATATTTTTCTCGGAACACTAAAACCCGATGATGTTCAGGTTCAGATTTATTTTGGAACCGTTAATTCTCAAATGAAGATAGTGAATGCAGTTCCAATTCCAATGGAATTCAAAAAATCAGAAAGTGATGGTAAATATACCTTTGTAGGTTCTATATCATGCGATAAAAGTGGAATGCATGGCTATTCTTTAAGAATTCTGCCCAAACACGAATACCTTCATAATTCTTTTGAAACTGGTCTGATTTTATGGTCAAATTAAGACTTGGTTTTGTGTTATTTTTAGAAATACTGTAATTACATTAATAATATTATATTTATCTGTGTTTATTGTGTATATTGCGGAATGACTAATAACAACTTAAGCAAACTAATTTGATATATTTTAGGCATAAAAATCCTCGCTTTGTGACGGGGAATTAATTCAAACCTCCAATTCTATATTTTCCTTTTTCTGCCAGTCAACCAGCAATTTTTCTATCAGTTGAGTGAGATTAATATTAGGAGACTGCTGAAAAAGTCAAATAGACAGTTAATTTAAGATAAGATTGCCACGTCCCGAGTACTCGGGACTCGCAATGAAAATAAAATTACTTGTCATTACGAGGAGTGTAGCGACGCCGGCGCAGGCGTGGTAATCTACTTTTTCAGCAGTCTCATTAGATAATTTTTTTCAATTGCTCTTTTACACTCTCTGGGATTCTATTATCCAGAGAGAGTGTTTGGTTCTTTTTCATATCATACCTCATGTTACTGGATTGTTAACGTTGATATCAGATTAATATATTCATTCTATATTATTGTAATATATTTTGAAATTATTAAACATTCTTTAGGCTGCTATAACCTATTAATCATTTCAATTAAGTTCTCAATTACCGCTTTTTCCGCACCAGCATCAGGTTTTATCCTGGACGAGTTTGCTTCGTAGCCGCCTTCCTGATATGAATCATCAGTTACAATATAACCGGAATAACCCCCGTTACATTTATCCATCACGTATGTATATTTATAAGGAGAAATTTCCTTCACTTTCACAGCAATCTGGTTAAATAGACCGCCGGAAGTACCAGCAAAAACAATGTTCCCTATCTTCAACGCAGAAAGGCGCACATAAATGGTTTCACCTGGTTGATATCTTTCAGGTTGTAACGATTCCTCTCTTTTCTTTGCCGGAAAGTTAATAACACGCTGTGAACCACTAATAGAACTGTAGGGAAATGTTTTAATATCTTTTGCAACTCTCACAACTTCTTCTCCTAAAATGATTCCTACTATTTCTGCCTCACCGATAGAAGATTTAAAAGATGGACGCACACGATAGATAGGATCAATATTACCTGAAGAACCAGCTGTAACAACAGCAATGACGTTATTATCAAATTCTTTTTCAACAAACCTCACAGAAGCACCAGGCCAATCAGCAGTAATCTGGAGATTCCCAGGGCCCATTACAGTAGCATGACAGGCCCAAGTTATAAAGATACAAAAAGGTCTTCCATACTCGTCATCAATCCGAACTACACCAACTTCATTGTCGCAGGGACCGTAAGGATTCTTACCAAGTGATATGCCACCTCGAGCATTGCGTGCTCGCCGATTCATATTCATCTTGCACTCACCTTTTCCAGAACCAATTAAAGCAGGTTTTAGATTATTAAATGCATTTTTCACGGTGCTTATCAATTTTTCTTTTGTATCATTTGTGTAAGATATTGCTTCAGGAGAAGGAGAGTCATATCCACTTGCAGGAGTTGGTCCACCATGCGTATGCGTTGCACATAAAAGAATATTATCTGGAGGAATGCCAATCTCACGCTCAAGACGTTTTGTGCACTCTTCCCATAAAGAAAGTGGTATTCCTATAAGGTCCGCTGATACTATTACAGCTTTACTTACTCCATCACTAAAAGCAATAACTCTTATAAATAAATCATCATGTACGCCTTCAGAAAGCTCTTTTCTACCACTATAACCACTCATTGGTAATGGCACTTCTGGTGTAATCTTTACTTTCGCAGTCCCTGCTAAAATAGTATTATTATTTGCTGCAAAAAATTTATTGTAATTAATTGAAAATAACAAAACACAGCAGAGTAGAAGAGCTAACGCTATTAATGAAAAGTTCTTTTTCATAATACTACTCCCTAAAATTGATATTAACTTTTATGATGAATTGAATCTTGTCTTTTTAATAAAAAAGAAGCTTACTACCTTTAAAGTTTTAGTCGCAGAGTGTTTTAAATATCATAAATATTTATAAACTAACACTCACTCTTTACGATTTTAATGTAAAATATATACATTTCTTTTTCATTTTTCAATAATATTATTAACTTATCTGCAAAATTATTTTTAAAAGTATCTATTTAATCTGACCTTTTTATAAATTTTAAAACATTCAATTTTGTAAGTGATTATTGACATTTGCTTTATATTAGTGTTTCTATCACAGGATAATACATAATTGTAAATGATTCATCATCAAAGTGAATGAGAGAAATACCTCTTTTTTACTAAAAAATCTCTGTGAAAATTACCATTTGTTTTGTATATTTTTCTAATTCTATATCTGTTTCTTAAATTTGACCTCTGTTTAGTTTCTACTTTAACTTATAATAAAACTTGACCTTGCAATAAGATAAAGCTTCTTTATGAATTATTCATACTGAAAGGAAGTAGAAATTTTAATAAAATTCGAGATGAATATAATCCACAAATTAATAATAATTTTTGTAATTTTCATAATCATCTGGTTTCTTCCAGTTCCTTCTGGGGTAGAACCAGAAGGCATTCATCTTTTTGCGATATTTAGTGCAACTATAATTGGACTTATACTAAAACCAATTAGTATGGGCGGAATTGTCTTTATTGGTGTTGTATTAACTGCTCTGACGGATACCCTGCCTTTAAGAGATGCACTGAGCGGTTTTGCAAATCCGACAGTGTGGCTGATTGTGTCCGCTTTTTTAATAGCAAGAGGATTTATAAAAACGGGGCTCGGCAAAAGAGTGGCTTTTATTTTAATAAAGGCGTTCGGGAGAAAATCTATTGGATTGAGTTATTCTCTTGTGATGAGTGAATTTATTTTGTCGCCTGCAATGCCTTCAAACACCGCCCGTGCTGGAGGAATAATATATCCTATTATAAGAAGTCTTTGTTCGGCTTTCGGCTCTGAACCCGAAAAATCGCCAAGAAAGATTGGGGCTTTCCTCATTCTTGCACAGTATCATGCAGACGTAGTAATCTCTGCTATGTTTCTTACATCAATGGCAGCAAATCCTCTTGCTGCTGAAATTACTAAAAATATCACAGGTCTTGAACTCCAGTGGACAACCTGGGCTTTGGGAGCAATCGTGCCAGGAATTTTATCATTGTCTCTGATTCCTCTTGTTATTTACAAACTAATTCCACCGGAAATAAAAGAATCATCAAAATCCAGAGTCGTTGCTGATGAGGAACTTCAAAAGATGGGAAAAATGAAAAGACCAGAAATAATTATGGCGGGGATATTTATATTTGTCCTTTTATTCTGGATTACTTCTAATTTTCATAAAATAAATGTAACTACAATTGCATTATTTGGTGTAGGATTGATGCTCATCTTTGGTGTTATTAACTGGTCAGATGTTCTCTCGGAAAAAGGTGCCTGGGATGCAATGATCTGGTTTGGCGGACTTGTAATGATGGCGGGTGGTCTTTATAATTTAGGGATTATAGAGTGGTTCGGAGACACTATTTCAAATTACATAAGTTACCTACCTATGACTTTTGCATTGATTCTAACCCTGTTAATTTATTTTTATTCTCATTATGGATTTGCCAGTATGACAGCCCACATCACTGCACTTCTTCCAGTGTTTCTTGCTGTAGCAATTGGCGTGGGTACTCCGCCATTATTGGCTGCCCTTGCACTTGCTTATTTCTCGAATCTGAATGCATCTTTAACACACTATGCTACAGGACCTGCGCCAATTTATTTTAATGCCGGATTCGTGGATCAAATTACCTGGTGGAAAATTGGATTTCTCATTTCCGTGTTAAACATTATTATCTGGGTTGGAATAGGTTTCCCATACTGGAAACTTTGTGGTTTTTGGTAGGTTATTTATAAACTATTTAATAAAAAAAACTTTGCAATTGTATTAAATTTTAATAAATTAGGTCACCTCAAATTTTTTCTGCAATTTTTTCATAAAATATTTTCGATTTACAAATAAATAACAAAAGGAGGTTGTTATGTCAAATCAAAAACAATTAATCCGAGTATTTGTATTAATTATCCTGTTTACTTTCGGCTGTAGTATATCTGCATTTTCGCAGAAAATACCGGAAGATTTGCTTGCAAGGATTTCCAAATTTCAGGAAGAAGTAAAACAGGCTCCTACAACTCCAGATTCTTATCGAAGCAGATGGAATACTTTGAGAATGTTATATGGAGAACAGACAAAATACTTTGAAAATCTCGATTTAGAACTTGAACTGCTCAGGGATAAAGCAAAATATTACAATGGTCTTATTAGAGATTGGAGGGCAGGGGTATCCATCGAAGCGAATGGGATAAAAATGAATCCCGAAGAGCAAATGAAAAAATTTCTTGACCAGGCTATTATGAGGTTAGGAAAAGAAAAATCCCCTTCCGAATTAGAAGATGAAAAAGAAATATTTCGTAAAAGATTTCCATCCGATAAAATAAGATATTCCACAACATACGAGGGAAGAACATATAACGTTTACTGGGGAGAACTTCATGGACATACTTACCTTTCTGATGGAGTCAATGCACCTTATTATTACTATGCATTTTCAAGAGAGATTAAAAATTTGGATTATTGTGCTCTAACAGACCACAGCTGGAGTTCAGGAAATAAAGAAGAAAGATGGAAAGAGATTTTTACCACTGCGGATAATCTAAATGAGCCAGGTAGATTTGCAGCACTCCCGGGGGTAGAATGGTCATCAAGTTACGGACATGGACATATCAATCTGATTTACTACGACTACCCATATCCCGAAACAGCTCCTGCCTCAAGACTGGAATACACTAACAATGTTCGGACTCTATTCGATTACTTAGAAAAAGAAGGTGAAAATGTAGTGGTTATCCGAAATCACACCGGAAGCTCTTCACTTGGAACTGATTGGAATTATCAGAATCCAAAGTGGAATTATCTTATTGACATTGTCAGTTCAATTACATTCAGGTCTTTGAATTATTATTCAATAATTCACGAAAGGACTCTGGAAACTGCACTAAAAGCAGGTTATAGATTCGGTTTTGTGGGTACAAGCGATACACACACCTCTTGGCCAGGTTCAGGAAATATTACCGCAGTCTTTTCGCCTTCACTTACAAGAAAAGATATTGGGATAAACTTAAAAAACAGATTTTGCTACGCCGCTGAAGATAGAATATTTGTTGACTTCAGAATAAATGGAAAAAGAATGGGTTCGGAGATCTTTGCTAAAAGACCTGACCCTCTCGAATTTTCAATAAATGTAGAAGGAACCGATGAAATAAATTCTATAATTGTGATTAAAAATAACAGAACTTTTTATAGTTTTAATCTGAGGTACATAGAGGGGGAAAAGATAGAAATCGAGCGGACCTATGAAAGACCAAAAGGCGAGAGACCAAACGCAGTTGACTGCTACTTTGTCATAGTAACTCAGAATAACGGTAAAAGAGCCTGGTCAAGCCCAATATGGGTTACAACTGAACTTTAATCCAGCAATTTAAACTTGTCATATCAAAATTGAATATTTGGCAGGGATTAATAATGTAACTATATTATAGTGGCTTGATTACCTTATCCAATATTAAAGGTGCGATAAATCTAATCCCTTATGTTTAGAAATGTAATGTAGGGGCTTAATATATTAAGCCCCTACATAAAATCACCATAAAATATTAGTGAAGGAATGATTTATGAAATTTTTACGGATAAACGGAATATATCAAACAATATCATTTTTTGTTGGGTCCCAGATGATTTTTCTTCCCTGCATGTATGATTGGGTTGCCATATGCGCAGTTATAGCCTCTTTAAAACCAACATCTTCATTGCAGGCGGCCGGTTTGCGAGACCTCATAGAATCAAAGAAGTCTTTGAAGTGAAGCGAAGTGGTATCAATCATCCGTCCTTCCTCTGTAAAAGTATAAAGTAGTCCTGTATCAAGTGTCCATTTTTCTGTAGCAGAGGTAATCTCTTCTATCTTCCGACGGCTTTGTGTTTGATAATAGAGCATCGGGTTTAGAAGTTCAAGTTCACCACTTTTAATCTTTGACGAATACTTTTGAGAATTTCTATCTACAAATACATTAAGACCACTAGTGAAGTCCATAGCAGCATCCGAGCCAAAGAACTTCTTACCTCTCCTGTAACTGTTTCCCAGTGTAGCGTTATAGGTCATAGTAAGGTCTTTTTCTGGATATTCCAAAGCCACCTGAAATACATCTGGTACTTCCCTTCCATCCTTCCAGAAATATACTCCTCCAGAAGCTACGGCGCTGTGCGGCATCCCGAGATCCATAATAAAATCAACAGCATCCCACTCGTGAGTAAGAAGGTCGCCAGAAAGTCCGGTTCCATAATCCCAGAAACATCTCCAGCGGTATATCCGGTTCAAGTTGAACTCTCGCCAGGGTGCCTTTCCTAAGAATTTTCCCCAATCAACAGTTTCTGGAGAGGCATCCTCTGGAATTCTATACTGCCAGGCACCATTGGCGGAATTTCTGTTTGTAAAGGTCTGAATCAGAGTTATCTTACCAAGAGCATTCTGTTGTACATACTCTTTTGCTTTTTTATTGACTGAATCCTGCCTCCCCTGATGACCAAGCTGAAATATTCTCTTATTTATTTTAACTGCTTTAACAAGGTCCTTTGCCTCCTGGATTGTATGTGTCATACATTTTTCTATATATATATCCTTGCCTGCATTTGCAGCATCAATACCCATAGTAGCGTGCCAGTGGTCAGGTGTAGCGATAATCACAGCATCTATATCTTTATTCTCCAGCATCTCTCTATAATCCTCATACCCTTTTGTTCTTTGACCGGTTGCCTCCGCAACCTCCATTCCGTATTTTGCTGCCCCTTTATATACATCCGCAACACCCCGCAGTTCCAAATTTGTAAAAAGATTTTTCACATCCTCTGTTGGCTGTCTCCTTGCCTTTGGATGCCCAAGACCGATTGCAGTCAATAACTGTTTACCTCTTATACCTACACCGATTATTCCCACACCGATAGTATCATTCGGGCTGTTTTTTAAAATTGAGCCCCTTCTTGCTGCATAAGTGCTAATACCAGCGCCAAAAACAAGCCCTGCTGTACCTTTCGCAGTGTTTTCTAAAAAATTGCGTCTTGATATTTTACGTTTAACTGGCATTACTATCCTCCTATTATTTAACAAATTAAGTTATTTTTATGAAATAATTATTACTATTTAACAATGTGTAAATCTCTAAATTATAATACTTAATTTTAGATGTTTTTATTCAATTTTTTAAAAAAATAAATTATTTATATTAAAAATTATAATAATAAAAATATATTAAGTCAAGAAATAAATATTATCAACGGAAATACTGTAAAAATATTTTAATTAACTGAAATTTTGTAAATTTTATAAAATTTAATACTTTTCGCAAAATTTGCATATTACTTTCAAATAAAACCTACTACTTTGTCATTCCGATCCTGAAACAATACTGAATCAAGTTCAGCACAGGGTTCAGCATGACAGAATTCTCTTATTTTAATTTAAACTATGTTAAATAAATTTACCAAAGTTCAGTTAATTAAGAGGGTTTCATGAAATTCGTAACTTATTAAAGGATAATAAGTTACAAGGACGCTAAAAATTAACTGCCTAATGAAAGATTTAACATTTGTTAATATTGAACTTATGATAGTAAAAATTAGCACTTTTCATGTTAAAATCGACCTTTTTTATGGGTTATTAGGCAGTTTTTATATATATCAAGCTTAATTGTGATAAAATATAGTAGCACGTTAATAATCTTTTAGATTAACACAAAACATG
>JAUWXV010000012.1 GCA_030616165.1 bacterium
TCTTTAGTCAAATATGAATTTGATAGCGGGGAATTCACAAGATCAATGAACTCATGTTTTAAGGTATTATTACAAAATCTACAGTTCAAACCAAAATTCCTTCGAAATTTTCAGATAATTTCCCTGTATATTTTTTTTCAATAACAGCCCCACAGGCACCTTTATCAAAAACTTCTTTTAAAAAGTTATGTCCATCAAATCGTTCCCCTTTAATTGCAAAAAAAAGTCCATCTTTTTCAATTGTTCTTGAATCTATTGATATACCTTTAAACCTTTCGAGATTTTCGATATTTTCTAAAAATTCGATGTTTTTTATTTTTTTTAATTCATCAATTGTGATTTTTGACATTTGGTTTTCACCGGAGTGGACTCTCAGCACTCCCAATTTTAAATTTTTGAGTCTGAGGTCCACATCCGGTGCAATAATTTTTTTTCATTAAATCTCCTACTTTCTTTTGAAAAAGAAAGTAGCAAAGAAAACTTAAAATTATTTCTAATTTAACGATGGAGAAAAATTTTTTTTAATATTTTTCATAAAAAAGTTACACAAAGACACTCACATTTGTTTTAAAAAATCTAATGCAACTTCTTTGTCGTTAAAATGTATTTTATCCTTTCCAATAATCTGATAGTTTTCGTGACCTTTGCCAAGTATTAAGACGGTATCATATTCTTCAGCGATTGATAATGCCTTAATGATTGCTTCTTTTCGGTCTGGCAGCAGGATTATACCTTCTTTTTTTTCAATTCCTTTAACAATGTCAACAATAATCTGTTGAGGATTCTCGGTTCTTGGATTGTCAGATGTAATAATAACAATATCAGCATTATCAGATGCAATTCCACCCATTAGAGGTCTTTTCCCTTTATCCCTGTCTCCCCCACATCCAAATACTGCTATTACATCCCCTTTTGTTAACTTTTTAACTGTAGCAATAACATTTAAAAGTGAATCTGGAGTGTGAGAATAATCGATGATGACATCAAATTTTTGCCCAATCTTTAGTTTTTCTATCCTTCCGGGTATTTGTTCTACATTTTCTATTCCCTCTTTTATAATATTTTTATCAATGTTCAGACCTATTCCCACTCCAACAGCAGCAAGAATGTTATAGATGTTAAAATATCCGATAAGTTTTGAATTTATTTTTATATCACCTTTTGGAGTATAGGCATTTATTAATATTCCATCAAAATTTAAATTATAGTAAATAGGATATATATCAGACTTTTTTGAAATTGAATATCCGAAATACTCAGCATTTATACCTTCGATTATCTTTCCAGAGATAGGGTCATCTATATTTATTACCGCAAAAGAATTTTTATCATCAAGTTGATTAAAAAGTTTCAATTTTGAATTAATGTAATCTTCCATATTTTGATGGTAATCAAGATGGTCTCTTGAAATATTGGTGAAGACTGCCGAAGTAAATTTTAATCCGTATATTCTGTTCTGTTTAAGTGCATGAGAGGAGACTTCAAGAACTGCATAGTTTGCTTTTTTCTTTTTTATTTTATCAAAAAAAGAGTGAATTTCAAGAGATTCGGGAGTAGTCAATGTTGCATCAATGCATTCATCTTCTATTCTGTATGAAATAGTTCCGAGTAATCCTGTTTTTAATCCAGAGGCTTCTATAATATTTTTTACCAGATATGATACAGTAGTTTTACCATTTGTTCCAGTAATTCCTATTAATTTTAGATTTTTGGAAGGGGAACCATAGAATTTATCAGAAATCAGAGCAAGGGCTTTTCTTGAGTCAGAAACGACAACATCAGTTATTTGCGGAAAAATTCTATTATTTTGATGAATTACCGCGGATGCCCCTCTTTCGATTGCGTCGTCTATAAAATTATGTCCATCCAAAGATTCTCCCTTTATTGCGGCAAAAATATCACCCTTCTCAACATTTTTTGAGTTGTATTTTATATTTTTTATTTCTATATCTTCACTTCCACGGGTTTCTATAACATCTACGTTTTTCAAGATATCTTTTAATTTCATTTAAAATTATACCCACAAGTTATTTATAAGCAATTGTTCTTGAAATATTTTTGTTGTCCGAACACCTGACATAACAGACAGTACCTATATTAACTTTTTTCCCCGGAAGGGGACTTTGTTCGACAACAATCCCGTTTCCGTATGTAACTTTAAATTTAAGTTTATTTAATTGAATGTCATTTATTGCTTTTCTCAAACTAAGACCGATTAAATTTGGGGTTATTACTTTATTTTCAACTTTAATAGGCTTATCTTCGCATATTAATGTAATTTTTTCACCTTCTTTCAGATACTTTCCGGGTGATGGTTCTTGACTGGATACTATTGAACCGTTTCCAGATATCTCAATAAAGTCTTTAAATATTTTTAATTTCTTTTTAGCCACATCTATCGTAAGGTTTCTAACATCGGGTAATCTGACGCTGTTAACAAGTTTTTTGTTATTTGTATATTTATTATTTTTCCATACAATTTTCGAATTTCTAGATGGTATGTTTGAAATTCTTTGGACAATATTTCTGAAAGCAGGAGCAGTAGTAGTGCTGCTATAATGACCTTTTCTGGGAGTATCAATAACTATAAGACATACAAATTCAGGTTCGTCCGCAGGCCAGAATCCAACAAATGACGAAATTACATCTGTTCTTGAGTATCCTGGTCTATCTGATAATGACTTTTGTGCGGTTCCGGTTTTTCCTGCAATCTTAATTCCATCCACTTTAGCATTTATCCCTGTTCCTTTTTCTACAACACCAATTAAAAACGATTTCAATGTATTTGCTGTTTCTTCAGAAATTATCCGTCTTATTTCTTCTGGATTTGTTTTTTCGATAATTTTACCTTTGTTGTCCACAATGGCTTTTATAATTCTTGGTTTCATGAGTATTCCGTTATTTGCAATTGCAGCATAAGCATTAATGAGTTGAATTGCCGTTATTGCAACTTCCTGACCAATAGCAATTTCCGGGAGTGATAAATTAGACCATATAGCAGGTTTTCTTAATTTACCACTTGCTTCTCCGATTAATCCTAACCCCGACTCATTACCAAACCCGAAATCTCTTGCGTATGAATATAGTTTTCTTTTCCCAAGCAGCATAGCACATTTCAGGGTACCGATATTACTCGATTTTTCAATCACCTCCTGAAATGTCAAATTTCCATAAGATTTAACGTCTCTGATAGTATGGTTATAGATTTTGATTTTGCCATTTTCGCAGAAGATTATGTCATTATACTTTTTAATGTTTTCCTCTAAGATAGCAGAGGCGGTTACAATTTTGAATGTTGAACCAGGCTCAAAAGTATCTGCAATTACTCTGTTTCTATAATTATATGTATTAAATTTTAAAGGGCTATTAGGATTAAAGTCGGGAAATGATGCCATTGCCAGTATCTCCCCACCCTTGGGATACATAATGACAACCATCCCGCTTTTGGCTTCACTCTCATAAATAGCCCTTTTTAACTCTTCTTCTGCGATGGTTTGGCAGATGAGATCGAGGGTTAGGATTAAACTTGAACCGTTTTGAGGAGGCTTGTAAAGATATCCAGGGTCGGGGAATATTCTGCCCATTGCATCAACCTTAAGGATAGATTTTCCATCTTTGCCTTGAAGATCATCATTATACTGATTTTCAATCCCGGTCAGCCCATTGTTATCAATATCTGTAAAACCTACCACCTGACAGGCAGTATTTGAGTAAGAATAAAATCTACTGTAATCGATAGTCTTTGTAACACCTTTCATATTATTTTCCCAGATTTTATCCCCAATCTTTTTTTCTACCTTTCTTTTAAGCCACACAAAATTCTTGTTTTCTCTAATTTTTCTTAAGTATGTATCTCTTTTCTCGCCGAGATGCTTAGCAAATATATTTGCTACTTTGACAGGATTTTCAACCTTATCCGGATAGCATCCGAATGAGTAATATTCAAGGTCCTGCGAAAGAATCCGCATCTCTCTGTCATATATGTTTCCTCTTTTTGCTGGAATATCAATTTCTTTTTGATGTTGGGAATCAGCAATTCTTTTGAATTCATTTCCTTTAATGACCTGAATATAGAATAACTTCCATATTATTATAACACTCAATAGGATTAATAAAAACTTTAGAATTTTCAATCGATATATTATTTTTCTACTCATATTTCATTAAAATGTTTTTACTAATTTTTCGATTAGTTCTTTTGCCTTTTCAAATACTGATTTTTTATCAGTATTATCGATGACTAATGTCACAGAATTTTTTCCCGGGAAATCCATACCAAGTTTATTTTTTGCAATCTTTTCTATTGATTCGAATCTTGTTTTATTTCCGATTTCTGCCTTTAATATTTCATTAAATGAAATAAGGCTTGATTTCTCTTCTTTAAGTCTGGTTGTATTTAATGAAACTGCATCTAATTCGACTCTTTCCCATACATAGATAATTGCCAATACAAAAAGTATAATTATATATAAAAATAATTTGTACTTTTTTGAATTTATTGTTACTTTTCTTATATAATTAACATCATTTAATTTTTCACTATTTTTTAACAATCTCTTTTTTCTCATAGTTTAAATTTTCTCTGCTGCTCTCAGTTTAGCGCTTCTTGCTCTTGGATTTAACTTAATTTCATCTTTTGATGGTAGAATAGGTTTTTTACTTATTATTTTTAAAATTTCCCCTTTCCCACATACACAAATAGGGATATCTGGCGGACAGATACAGCCCTTTTCAAATTGTCTGAAATATTTTTTTACCAGCCTATCTTCGAGGGAATGATACGAAATTATGATGATTCTGCCACCTGATTTTAAAGCCTCTACAAAGTTTTTCAAAAAATTTTCAAGATTTTCCAGTTCTTTGTTGACCTCGATTCTTAACGCCTGAAATATTCTTGAAACTGACTTTATCTTATTTTTTCCCGGGATTATACTTTCTATCAAGTGCCTTAATTCAAATGAAGTTTTTATTACTTTTTTCTCTCTCTTTTTGACTATGTAATCCGAGATAATTCTTGAATATCTTTCTTCACCGTATTTTTTAAATATTTTAATTAATTCAGTTTTTGAATAATTATTGATAATATCCGATGCATTTTTTCTCAAATCATTGTCCATTCTCATATCCAGAGGAGAGTCCACAAAATAACTGAATCCCCTTTCAGGATTGTCAATTTGATAGGATGAAATTCCGAGGTCAAGCAAAATTCCATCTATTTTTTTGATTTTTTCTTTTTTAAGAATTTCTAATATATTAGCGTAATTCCCCTTTTTAATAATTGTTTTGTTTTTAAATGATTTAAGATTATTTTTTGCAAAATTAACAGCCCCTGAATCTATATCGATTCCTATTAATTTGCCTTTATCTTTAAAATTTTTAAGAATTTCTTTTGAATGACCACCCCCTCCAATTGTTCCATCAAAGTATATTCCAGATTTATTTGTTATTAAAAGTTCAATTACTTTATCTACCAATACTGGAGTATGAAAAAGATGATTTTTAAAATCACACACATTTCCGTTTAAATTATTTTCTTAACTTTGGTAAACTTTTAATTTTTATTAGAGTTCTACCCTCTTTTAGAAAAGAGAATATTCTCCTCTACGGTCCACCGCAGCGGAGCTGCCTTGGTGGACAGGTTCGCCCAACGCGGGAAAAAAACTTAAAATTATTTCTATATATCAAGAAAAAAACGATTATCTTTAACACTTACAGTAAATTATCCAAAACTTACCAGAGTTTTGTGAATAAATTACAATTCAATTTTCTCAGCGAGATTTTCGTAAGATTGGTCATTACTTTTAAGATATTCCTCATATAATTCTGGATTCCATATCTCAAGTTTGTCCAGTGTTCCAATAATCATGATTTCCTTTTTAATTTTTACTAAATCAATAAGATATTGAGGAATAGCAATACGCCCCTGTTTGTCAAACTGAGATTCTGATGCATAGGATGTTGTCATTCTAATAAAAAGCCTAATATCTTTTCGATTTGTAGAAAGCTGGCGCAATTTTTCTTCAGTTTTATTCCATTCATCAAGAGGGAAAGCATAAATGCAGTTCTCCATCCCCCTCGTTATAACAAACGTTTCATTAGCCTCAGGAGAGATAGCCTTTCTGAACTTAGCAGGGATATTTATCCTCCCCTTAGAATCGATAGTATACCTAAACTGTCCCTTGAAAGAAGACATATAAATTACCCACAATTACCGACTTTTAACCATTTTTATATAATTATAACCCATTTTAATGTAAATGTCAAGAAAAAAATGTTTTATCTTAATTTTTTTATTCATTTATGAAGAAAAAATTTATTTTTCCTTTATAATAAAAATAAAAAACAAGTTTATTTAATAAATTACTTTAAATGTTTCGGTCATTTTTTTGTATAAATTTTTTTATTGTATCAAAAAAAATATTGATTATATTAAATATAAAAGAGTTTTTTTTGTTATTTTCTTTTTCAGAAGAAAGTAACATTTTAATGAAAAATATATACTTAACAAAGTTAGGTGAGTATCAAAAAATATGCATGAATTAATACTGATATTAGATTTTGGTTCTCAATTTACCCAGTTAATTGCAAGGCGTGTAAGAGAACATAATGTTTACAGTGAAATACATCCTTATAATCTTTCTCTTAAAGAGATAAAAAGTAGAAATCCAAAGGGCATAATTTTATCAGGTGGACCGAGAAGTGTTTATGAAGATGACGCTCCGACGATAAGGAAGGATATATTTGATTTTGGTATTCCTATATTGGGAATATGTTATGGGCAGCAGATTATTGCAAATCTTCTTGGGGGAAAAGTGGCAAAAGCAGAAAAAAGGGAATATGGAAAGGCTGTAATTTTTATTGATAAGAGAGAAGGCATATTCAAAGATGTCAGGGATTTATCCACTGTTTGGATGAGTCATGGAGACCGATTAGATAGCATGCCAAATGGCTTTGAAGTTGCCGCTCATACCGATAACTCGCCATTTGCAGCAATAAGAGATAAAAGAAGAAATATCTATGGGATTCAGTTTCATCCAGAAGTAGTTCATACTGAAGAAGGGAAGAAAATTTTAAAGAATTTTTTGTTTGATATAGCAAAATGTAAGGGAGACTGGACTTCAGAATCTTTCGTGAGCGAAACTACAAAAAAAATCAGAGATAATGTTGAGGAAGGAAGGGTAATCTGTGCCTTAAGTGGGGGTGTTGATTCGTCTGTTACTGCACTTCTTCTTTTTAGGGCTATTGGTGGCGAGAATTTTACCTGTATATTTGTTGATAATGGTCTTCTTCGAAAAGGTGAAAAAGAGCAGGTTGTGGAAACTTTCGCTTCTAATTTTGAAATTGATTTGCGTGTTGTAGATGGTAAAAATAGATTCCTTGAAAGCCTGAAGGGAGTTACAGATCCAGAAGAGAAAAGGAAGAGAATAGGTAATACATTTATTGAGATATTTGAACAAGAGGCAAAAAAGTTGGGGAGGGTAGATTTTTTGGCTCAAGGGACATTATATCCTGACCTTATAGAAAGTCAATCTTTTAAAGGTCCTTCTTTTACTATTAAGACTCACCATAATGTAGGTGGTCTTCCTGAAAAAATGAATTTAAAATTGATTGAACCATTAAAAGAACTTTTTAAAGATGAGGTAAGGAAAGTGGGGAAAGATCTTGGACTTCCCCAGGAGATATTAAGAAGGCATCCATTTCCGGGACCTGGTCTTGCGGTTCGAATTTTGGGAGAAGTAACTGAAGAGAAATTGAATATTTTAAGAGAGGCAGATAAGATATATATTGATGAGATAAAAAGAGCAGGTTTATATGATGAAATCTGGCAGGCATTTGCTGTTCTTTTACCTGTGAAGAGTGTTGGGGTTATGGGTGACAGCAGGACATATGAGAATGTTGCCGTATTGAGAGCGGTAACAAGTCTTGATGGAATGACTGCTGACTGGTATAGAATGCCCTCTGATTTGCTTCAGAGGATTTCTAACAGGATTATTAACGAGGTGAGGGGAATAAACAGAGTGGTTTATGACGTTAGTTCCAAACCACCAAGTACTATTGAATGGGAATAGCCTACTTTCTTTGAAAAGAAAGGTGGCATTGCCACATCAGCAAAGAAACTTTTTACCTATCTCTCATTCTGTGCAAAGCACAGAATGAGAGATTTGAAAAATTTTAATTCTTTATGAAATAAGTGATTAAAATAAGTTAAAGTTTTTTCTTGAAATTTAGAAAGATATGCCTAAAGGTAATACATTAGAGGTAATAGATTTAAAGAAATATTTTCCAATCAAAACGGGATTCTTTACGAAAGTTTTAGGATATTTAAAAGCGGTGGATGGTGTAAGTTTTTCGATTAAGTCGGGTGAAACATTGGGACTTGTTGGTGAATCTGGATGTGGTAAAACAACCACAGGAATGTTAATTTTAAGACTTATTGAGAAAACCGACGGCAAAGTTTTATATAATGGTGAGAATATATCTGATTTAAAGGATGATAAAGGTTTTAGAAAAATATTTCAGGTGATTTTCCAGAATCCATACAGTTCACTTAATCCACGCATTAAGATTGGTTCAATGCTTGCTGAGATTTTGAGATTTCATAAAGTTACCTCAGGGAGAGAATTGAAAGAGAAAGTTAAGAAGATTTTATTGGACGTTGGTATATCTCCTTCCGATGCTGACAAGTATCCTTATGAGTTTTCCGGAGGGCAGCGTCAGAGGATAGTTATAGCGAGGGCTATTTCTTTAAATCCGGAGTTTATAGTCGCAGATGAGCCAGTTTCTGCTTTAGATGTATCTGTACAGGCTCAGATTATTAATCTACTCAAAGATTTGAAAGAATTGTTGAATTTAACATTCCTTTTTATCTCTCATAATTTGAGCGTAATAAGACAGGTGAGCGATAATGTTGCAGTGATGTACCTTGGGAAGATAGTTGAAATAGCAAGTTGTGATGAGTTGTTCAAACATCCAGCACATCCATATACTAAAGCCCTTTTGTCCGCTGTTCCAGTTCTGAACCCGGAGGAAAAAACAAGTAAAATAACTTTGAAAGGGGACATACCCAATCCAGCCAATACTCCATCTGGATGTTATTTTCATCCAAGATGCGGATATGCTATGGAAAAATGTAAAGCAGATGTTCCTAACTTGAAGAAATTATCAGATAATCATAAGGTTAGCTGCCTTATGAACAGCGGATATGGAATTAGTTAAAATAGTTGATTTAAAATTTAATTTATATTAAATTAATTTGTGATGGTGCGTCAGACATAGGTGTCTAATAATAACAATAGACAGACAGGAATGTCTGTCGTACTTGGTTAAAATTTAATTTATGTTAAATTAATTTTGTGATGGTGCGTCAGACATAGGTGTCTAATAATAATAACAATAGACAGACAGGAATGTCTGTCCTACTTGCAAATTTTGAAAAAATATTGCATAAAAGACTTTATTATTTTAATAGAAGTAAAAATTATGATTATATATAAGAAGTGAGGTGGAGGTATTGCTATGGAGAATATATATCCAGAATGCCAGAAGTGTGCAACCGGCGTATTAGTCCCTCTTTCAGATTATGGAAGGGATGGGGCAACTATTCAATATAAAGCCTGGGTTTGCACTAATCCCAATTGCGGATTTAATATCAGAATTGATAATGGTGAACTCAGCATAGGAAGAAGTATAAGCCATTCAAAAAAGTAAGACTTTGTTCTATATATTTTGTTTAATTTATTTGTTTATTATAAATAAGTTATAATAATAAAATAGTTTTATTAAAATTTAGAAATTTTGTAATTATTTAAATAATAATAAATTATGACATGTATGATTTAATAAAGAAAGCAGGAAATATCAAATTCAAAACGATATTCATATCGTTAATAATTTCCTTTTTTTTGTGGCTGTATGTAAAACTTGGGGATACATATGTATATCAGATGGATATTCCTATAGTTCCCATTAATATACAAAGTGATAAAGTATTAAAAAATGAGATACCCCCATATGCTACTATAAGGTTAGAGGGGAAAGGCAGCAGTTTGATGGGACTCCTTCTACTATGGAGATCAAAAGTAGAATTTCATCTTGATCTCTCGACAATAAATTTTAGCTGGGAATGTAATTTAAATGAATATATAAAATGGGTGAAATTACCAGGAGGATATGAGAAAATCGTGGTGGATGAAATAATCACTCCAGAGGTGGTATCAATTGAACTTGAAAATCTTGCAAAAAGAAAGGTGCGGATATCTTCGGAAAATATTAAGGTTCAGACTTTAGAACATTATGTTCAGGTGGGAGAAATCAAGTTTGAACCGGATTCGGTAGTCATCTTTGGACCAGAATCAAGAATAATTAAAATAGAAAGTATTGATACAGAGTTTAAAGAATATAAAGATAAAAAGAGACCAATTAGAGGAGATTATGTTAATATAAAAAAAGTTTATGAAAGTATATTCAGTTATGATATTAATGGGACGAATGTTAATATTGATATACAGGTTATTGGTGAGAGGACCCTTGAGGCTGTGGATGTTGAAGTAACCAATGTTCCAGCGGGTTACAGGGTAAGGGTGGAACCTGGAACGATAAATTTGATAATTAGAGGGGGCAATAACTTTATATATGAGGTAAATAAGGAGGATATAAAAGCAGAGATTCCCTGGAAAAAGGAATGGAGGAGGTATCGTGAATATAGGGAAAAATTGGTAGTTAGGCATCCTAAAGATATTATTTCATACGAGGAACTTCCCAAAGTTTTCACTGTTATAATTGGATAGCAGTTGATTTTAAAATAAAATTAATTATGTGGAATTCATATAAAGTTCTCGGGATTGAGACATCATGTGATGAAACAGCGGCTGCTGTAATTAGTGATGATATCCTCCTTTCAAACATAATATTCAGTCAAACAATCCACAGTAAATATGGTGGAGTAGTGCCTGAACTGGCATCAAGGTCTCATCAGAAGAATATTATTTCTATAATAAGTAGAGCATTAAATGAGGCAGGTATAAATAAAAAAGAAATTGATGGTATAGCAGTTACCAGAGGTCCTGGTCTTATGGGTTCACTTCTTGTAGGATTGAGTTTTGCTCAAGCACTTTCCATCAGTTTTGGTATCCCCTGCATAGGTGTCAATCACCTTGAGGCGCATATATGGGCTGCTGCTGTTGAAGACAAGGGTATAAAGCCTCCATTTATATCTCTTCTCATTTCTGGTGGACATACACAGCTTATATATGTAAAAGAGTTCAGTGTTTATAAAACACTCGGCAGAACGAGAGATGATGCTTGTGGTGAGGCTTTTGATAAAGTTGCTAAATTGCTGGGTCTCGGTTATCCCGGTGGTCAGAAGATTGATAATCTCGCAAAAAAGGGTAATACAAATTATCACAGATTCCCGAAACTTGGACCAAAGGGAAATAACTATGACTTTAGTTTCAGCGGAATTAAAACTGCCGTTCTTTATTATCTTGACAGTATACCAGAAGAGACAAAAATTGAGCATATTAATGATATTTGTGCGAGTTTTCAGATTAGTATAGTAGAGGTTCTTGTTGCTAAGACATTTAAAGCTTTGAAAGATACTGGATGCAGGAGGCTTGTGCTTGCTGGTGGGGTGGCAGCTAACAGTATGCTTATTGAAAAGATGAAAGAAAGAGCAAGTGAAGAGAAGATAAAACTTTTCTATCCTTCTCCTATATTATGTACAGATAATGCAGGTATGGTTGCGTATGCTGGAATGAAATATTTGAAAAAAGGGGTATCTTCAGAGATGGGAATTAAACCTGAACCTATGCTCAATATTTAAACCTGCTTTCTTTGAAAGATGAGTCGGCAAAAAACGAAAATTTAGCAAGGACAACCCGAGGGTTGTCCCTACATGGTTATGAAAACTAAAGTAAATCAATATATTACAGTTGAACTTATTTTAGAAAAAAGATTTAAAAACATAACTTTTAGACTTTTTGCCGTTTTATCTTGAAAAAGAAGTAAGTGAAGGATTTTTATAAAACAAAGAGAACAGATGTTTGGTTATATTGAAGCAAATTTAAAACTTATATACAATGTGTTATATCTTGTTTTATTAATTATTGCATCAGTGGGTATATCATATTTTTTATACAGAAAGACAAATCCGCCAGTTTCTCCATTTTACAAATCCTTATTAATATTACTTCGCGGTATCGCTCTTTCACTCATTTTGCTTATATTCTTTGAACCGATTTTCAGCATTACAAAAATAATCCATAAAAAAGCTAATTATATAGTTTTGATTGATAATTCTTCAAGTGCTGGAATAAAGGATAATAAATATGATAGAAAATCTGTCATCAAAAATATACTCTCTGAGACGGATTTTGATGATTTAGCAAAAAAGTGTGATTTGAATTATTATCTTTTTTCAAATATAGTTAAAAAAATCTCAAAGGAGGATACTCTCGATTTTTTGGGTGAAGGGACAAATATTGGGAAAGCACTGAAAGAAGTTATGGAACAGAATAATGAAAATGAGCCTGCGGGAATAATTCTTATAACAGATGGGATATATAATTTAGGTGAAAATCCTGTAAATACTGCAAAGGGGCTGAGAGTTCCTGCATATACAGTTGGAGTCGGTGATTCCTCCGAACAGAAGGATATATTGATAAAAAATATAATATTCAATCGAATTACTTATATTAACAATAAAGTCAGTGTTGATGTATTAATAAGAAATATTGGATTTCAGGGCGAAAAGAGTACAATCACTTTGTCAGATGGGTCGGAGGTTCTTGATACCAGAGTTGTTGAATTGCCTGAAAATATGCGAGAAAAAATAGTATCTCTTGAATTTATTGCAAATAGAGAAGGTTTGAATGAATATAAACTATCCCTGATGCCGGTTAGCGGTGAGTCAATCCTTGAAAATAATCAGAGGAGTTTTTTTATAAAAGCTTTGAAGAATAAAATAAGAATTCTTTTAATAGGTGGAAGACCCGATACTGATTATGGATTTCTGGTTAGAGCACTTTCAAAGGATGAAAATATAGAATTGACAGCATTTGTAGAAAAAAGGGGGGGGAATCTGTTTAGTTATGATAATTCAATTTTCCCTGAAAATTTAGATAGTTTTGATGTTGTTTTTTTTATTTTTTATCCAACCGACAATACTTCGATTAAACATTTTGAAATTTTGAGAGAGGAAATAGAGAAAAGAAGGCTTCCGCTATTTGTTATGATTGGCAAAACCGGTCTGCAAAATGGGATTAATTTACTTCGGAATTTGATTCCTCTTGAATCCAGCATAGTAACAAATATTGAGTTTGAGGCTTATGTAAAATTGACAGAAGAAGGAAAGAATCATCCGGTAATGCGAATGATGGATATGAATATTGACAATTTAAATATATGGAAAAATATGCCTCCGTTTTATTATTCGGGAAAAAATTTTGTGCCAAAAGAGGGGAATAAAGTCCTCGCGGTGATAGATAACGGGAGAACAAAAATTGTAAAGAATCATCCAAATATACCTTTTATTTCATCTTCTATTATTGGTGAAAGGAAATATATTTTTACAAACGGATATGGATTGTGGAGATGGGATTTGCTTTTGAAGGATGATGATAAGTTTGCAGGTGTCTATGACAAATTTTTCGGTAACACTGTTAGATGGCTGGTTAACCGCGAAGAAGAAAAAAGGGTTAGAATTTATACTGATAAAGAGGTTTATAACAGCGGTGAAGATGTTTTGATAAGTGCGCAAGTGTATGATGATAATTATTACCCGATTGGGAATGCGGAAGTAAAGGTATTAGTTAATAAAGATGATTTGATACTTGAAAGAATTTTGGATAACGTTGGGGGTGGTAATTATCAGGGGGAACTTGAAATAATTGAACCCGGAAATTATAAATATAGTGGAGAAGCAAACTATTATGAGCGAAAAATCGGGGAAGACAGTGGAGAATTTTCTGTTGGAAAATTCAGCATAGAAATGCTAAATACAAGAATGAGAAGCGATATCCTGAAAAGTATTTCTCAAGTAAGTAATGGAAAATTTTATTCTCCAGAGAAAATTCAAAACCTTTTTAATGATTTATCTAATAAAAGAATAGAATTAACTGAAAATAATGAGATAGAAATCTATAATAAAGGAACTCTTATGATAATAATTGTCATTTTATTATCTTGCGAATGGTTTGTGAGAAAGAGGCTGGGGATGCTGTGATTGTTAATTAAGTGTAAAAATCCAACTTTTTTTATATTGACACTAAAAAGACAAAAATGTCTTTTTTATCGAATGTAAAATTATGTGAAAAAAAATCAGACGGTTTTTTTATATTATAAGCATTTTTAAAAAATTTTGCTCAATAACTCTAAATTACAGGAATTATATAATGAAGAATTTTATTTTACTTTTGTTAGTTATTATGTTGTATATAAGTTGTGCAACAAGGGAACCAGTGAGAAAAGAAGATGAAAAAGAGAAAGATGAGACTGAAGATATTGTGATATTATTTGAGCCATTATCAATATTAAAAGATGATGTGGTTATTCCTCCACCAAAGTGGGAAGTAGAAAAGATTGATTATGATGCTCTTCTGCCGCCAGAACTTAAAATGGTAGATACATCACATATATCACTTGATGAGATGGTTCAAGGATTTAGAGTGCAGATTGGATTTTTTAAGCTCGTGGACTATGCAATCGAATTATCTGACAAAGCAAGCAGTTTATTTGAAGAGGATGTCTATTTAGATTTTGCTGCTCCATTCCACAAAGTAAGGGTAGGAGACTGCGCTTCAAGGAAGGATGCTAATGCGCTTTTAGAAGAGGCAATTAATCTCGGTTTTTCCGATGCTTTTATAAATCCTACTACGGTCTATAAATATCCAGAACTAAGAAGACAAAGAGAAGAAGAACTAAGAAAAGTCGAACAAGATACACTAAATGTCGAACCATAAATATAAACAGATTTACAAAGATAATTTTAACGTTTAAATGGACAGACAGGAATGTCTGTCCTACCAGTTACAAATAGAATTAGATTTATAAAGATGATTTTAACGCTTAAATGGACAGACAGGAATGTCTGTCCTACCTGCCATAAATAGAATTAGATTTATAAAGATGATTTTAGCCATCCAGAATATTCGGAATAAGTTTAAAGTTTCTTTTCCACCAGAGGCGGATCCACCTGGGCGGAGGCTACTTTCTTTTCAAAGAAAGTAGGTTATATTTTTAATCTTCTTTTAGCGGATGCTATCTGTTTTTTTACGGATTTTGTTGATGTGCTGCCCGAAGTTTTTTTTGATTCCACACTTTTCTTTATATTAATAACCTCATATATATCTTTTTTAAACAGTTCTGAGAATTTTTTATATTTTTCGATTGAGATTTCTGATAGTGGTATATTTTTTTCATCTGCATATCTGATAAGTTTGGCTATAACTTCGTGACTTTTTCTAAATGGCATTCCCTTTTTTACGAGGTAGTCTGATAAATCGGATGCAATCATATATTCATTAAATCCACTTTCAATTCTGCTGTGATTGATTTTTAATGTATTCAGTACACCCGTGAAAATTTTGACGCAGATAGAAAGGGTGTCAACAGTATCAAAAAGAGGTTCTTTATCTTCTTGCAGGTCTTTACAGTAAGTAAGAGGAAGACCTTTCAAAAGAGTCATCACCGATAGTAAATTTCCGAGGACTCTTGCGGTTTTGCCCCTTATGAGTTCGAGTGAATCAGGGTTTTTTTTCTGTGGAAGCATACTCGAACCGGTTGCAAAGGCATCATCTATCTCGATGTATCCAAATTCATCGGATGACCATATTATAAAATCTTCTGCGTATCGGCTGAGGTGAATCATAATAATCCCGCAGGCTGATATAAACTCTACTATAAAATCCCTGTCACTGACAGCATCAATACTATTTTCGGAAATTGCGTTAAAATCAAGTAGTTCTGATAGAAGTTTTCTGTCAATTTCAAATGATGTGCCTGAGAGCGCTCCTGAGCCAAGGGGAAGAACACCTGTTCTTTTTATACAGTTTTTCAGTCTTTCTTTATCCCTTTCTACTGCCCAGAATAAAGACATAAAATAGTGTGACAAAAGGACAGGCTGTGCCTGCTTTAAATGTGTGTATCCCGGAACGATTGTCTTGATTTCTATTTCTGAAATTTTTATGATAATTTCCTGAAGTTTTGCAAGGTCTGAGATAACATCCTGTCCAGCCTTTTTGATGAACAATCTTGTGTCTGTTGCGACCTGGTCGTTTCTGCTTCTTCCTGTATGGAGTTTTTTGCCTGATGAACCAATTTTTTCTATCAGTCTTCTTTCAACAGCCATATGTATATCTTCATCCGTGGTGGAAATGATAAATCTTCCTTTATCGAATTCTTCTTTTATTTCGTTTAATCCGTTAATTATAAGGTTTCTTTCTTTCTGGTTTATTACATTTGCTTTTTTCAGTGCTTCAGCGTATGCTATACTTCCCTCAATATCTTCTCTATACAGTCTTTGGTCAAATTTTATCGAGGAATTAAATTTTTCCATTAATGGAGAAGTTTCTTTTTTGAATCTTCCCTTCCAGGCTTTGTGTTTTTTCATTTTGTTTATCGATTTTTAGTCTACATAATTCACTAAATTTATTATCTTATTAGACAATTTACTGATATTATTAAAAATACCACAGAATTATCTTTAAAAACAGGTTCTATCCTGAAACAATCTCCGGTTATATTGCAATTGTTATTCTGAATTTGTTTCGGAATCTTTACTAATTTCATAATAATGCTGAGACAAGTTCAGGATGAAATAAATTCAGAATGGTAAAAACAGGATTTGTTAATAAATCATGTCAAGAAAGTAGTGTAAAAGATTTTTTTCAATCTCTTTTAAATTTACTGTAATTAGGAGCTTTGTAATCGGTTTTTCTGAATCCTTCAATTTCGAGCATCGACCTTACCATCATTGGAAGCCCGAATAGGTTGATAAATCCTTCAGCATCCTTCTGGTCGTAGACATCTTCCTTGCCAAATGTTGCAAAGTCCTCCCGATATAAAGAGAAAGGAGATTTTCTTCCCATTACAATGCAGTTTCCTTTATAAAGTTTAAGTTTAACCTCACCTGTGACATTTTCTTGAGTTGAATTGACGAAAGAGTCGAGAGCTTCTCTAAGTGGAGTGAACCATTTTCCATAATATACTAACTCGGCATACTTTGGTGCCATCGAATCTTTGAAATGCATAGTGTCGGCATCAATAATAAGGCTTTCCAGTTCGCGATGAGCGGTGTATAAAATTGTTCCTCCTGGTGTTTCATATACTCCTCTTGATTTCATCCCTACAAGTCGGTTTTCGACAGTGTCTACCCTTCCGACACCATTTTCACCTGCAATCCCATTGAGTTTTTCGACAAGTTCAACAGACGAATATTTAACTCCGTCTATGGCAACGGGATACCCTTTTTCAAATCCTACTTCGATAATTGTTGGTTTGTCGGGAGCTTCTTCAGGTGATTTTGTTATTGCAAATATTTCATCATCAGGTGGATTCCATGGATTTTCAAGTTCCCCCCCTTCGTGACTCATATGCCAGATGTTTGTGTCGGTACTGTAAATTTTCTCAGATGTTGCAGAAACAGGAATATTACGTTTTCTAACATATTCGAGTGCATCTTCTCTTGACCTGATTTCCCATTCTCTCCATGGGGCAATAATTTTTAATTTTGGATTGAGCGCTTTATATGTTAGTTCAAAACGCACCTGATCGTTCCCTTTACCGGTACTTCCATGAGAAACTGCGTCTGCTCCTTCCATTTCGGCTATTTCAACCTGTCTTTTTGCCAGAATTGGTCTTGCAAATGAGGTACCAAGAAGATATTTTTGTTCATAAATAGCCCCCGCCCGCATCGTGGGGTAAATGTATTCTTCAATAAATTCTCTTCGGAGGTCTTCAATGATGACTTTCGAAGCTCCACTTTTTAATGCCTTTTCTTCAAGACCTTCGAGTTCTTCATTTTGACCAATATCCCCGGTAAATGCTATCACTTCACAGCCATAATTTTCTATCAGCCAGGGGATTATCACTGATGTATCAAGACCTCCAGAATATGCAAGTACTACTTTTTTTACTTCTCCTTTTTTGCCTTTCATTTTTGTTCTTCCTTTTCTGGTTAATTTTTATTATTTTTAATTATAAAATGTGATTTATAAAAACATTTTTTCTTTTGAGAAATTATTACAAATAAGAAATTTAACAGGAATAATCAAATATTCTTGTTAAGCAAGATTACTTTTAGTTATTAAATATAATTAATTTTAAATTTTAATTCAATAAAATAATATATTGCAATTTATTATAAAAAATTGTAATTTTTATTTTTAAATTTCATAAATTCACTTTAGAATAAATAAAGGGGAAAATGAAGTCAGATACTATTAAAAAAGGAATAGAAAGAGCACCTCACAGGAGTCTTTTGAGGGCGATAGGTTTAAGGGAAGATGATTTTCAGAAGCCTTTTATTGCGGTTGCTAATTCATACACTGACATAGTGCCGGGGCACGTTCATTTAAAAGAAATTTCAGAAGAGGTTAAAAGAGGTATAAGAGAAAGCGGAGGAATACCATTTGAGTTTAATACTATCGGAGTTGATGACGGAATAGTTATGGGTCATGACGGTATGAAATTCTCCCTTGCAAGCCGAGAACTTATTGCAGACTGTGTTGAGACCATGGTTGAAGCACATTGTTTTGATGCATTGGTGTGCATAACGAACTGTGATAAGATTGTTCCGGGAATGTTGATGGCAACATTAAGGATAGATATACCGACGATTTTTGTCAGTGGTGGACCAATGATGGCAGGAAAGTATGACGGGAAAAGAATTGACCTCAAGACTCTCTTTGAGGCTCTTGGTCAATACTCTGCCGGAAAAATTTCAGAAGAAGAACTATACAAAATAGAATGTGTAGCCTGTCCGGGAGCCGGCAGTTGTGCCGGGTTGTTTACCGCAAATTCTATGAACTGTATAATGGAAGCCTTGGGGATTGTGCTTCCGGGAAATGGAACAATTCCCGCGATTGACCCAGAAAGAAAGAAATTTGCTTACCATTCGGGAAAGCAGATAATGGAGGTATTAAAATCAAATTTAAAAGCGAGGGAGATTATTACCAGAAAATCTATTGAAAATGCGTTTATTCTTGACCTGGCGATGGGGGGCTCAACGAATACAGTTCTGCATTTACTGGCTATTGCAAATGAGGCGGACATCAAGTTTGATTTAAAGGTCATAAACGAACTCTCGGAAAAAGTTCCCCATCTGATTCACCTAAGTCCGACTGGAAATTACTATATGGAAGACCTATATCGGGCAGGTGGGGTTAGTGCAATTTTAAACGAAATAAAAAAATTAAATATTCTTAATGCTGATGAAAAGACAGTTTCATTAAATACACTCGGTGAAAGGATTATAGAAGGGGAGATAAAAGATAAAGATGTAATCCGCCCAATAGAAAATGCTTACAGTAGAAAAGGAGGATTAAAGATACTTTTCGGAAATCTTGCGCCAGAAGGTGCTGTGGTAAAATCTGGTGCAGTTACAGAGGAGATGATGGTTCATAAAGGGCCTGCAAGAGTTTTTGATTCTGAGGATGAGGCGATCGAAGCTATTAAATCTCTCAAAATTAAAAAGGGAGATATTGTTGTAATTCGTTATGAGGGACCAAAGGGTGGTCCAGGTATGAGGGAGATGCTTATGCCGACATCCAGTATTGCAGGAATTGGACTTGATAAAGATGTTGCACTTATAACAGATGGAAGGTTTTCCGGTGCTACAAGAGGAGCTTCTATCGGGCATATCTCTCCGGAAGCCGCTGATGGTGGTCCTATCGCACTGGTTGAAGAGGGTGATTTGATAAATATTGATATTCCCAATGCAAAACTTGAACTTCTCGTTTCAGACGAAGAATTGAATGAAAGAAGAAATAGGTGGAGGCCAAAGTTAACAGAAGTAAAAAGTAAATGGCTGAAAAGATATAGAAAACTTGTGTCTTCTGCAAGTGAAGGTGCGGTTTTGAAATAAATTGCATTATTTTGTAAAAAAAGTAAGATCTACTGCATCGGATCCACCTTTGTGGACAGGTCCACTTAAGGTGAAAAAGAAATTTTTTTCACACAAATCATTCCATGCGCAGCAAGGAATAAGGTATATTAGTGAGTTTTCTTGCTACTTCTTTTTCAAGATGGCACGGCAAAAAGTGGAGACATGCCATGGCATGTCTCTACAATATTAACCTAAATCCATATTTTACAATTGAATATTTTTGTAAAAAGATTTAAAAATAAATTATTTTGACTTTTTGCCTAATCATTTTTCAAAAGAAGTAGAAAAAAAGGAGAGTTTTATGTTAAAAATTGCATTTCAGGGAGTGCGAGGGGCATACAGTGAGGAGGCTGTGGAGAAACTGTTTAATGAGGATGTGGAATTTGTCCCCTTACATTCGTTCGATAATGTATTTGATGCTGTTGCAGAAGGAAGAGCCGATAGAGGTGTTATTCCGATAGAGAACTCCCTTACAGGTTCAATTCACAGAAATTACGATTTACTTTTAAAACACAATCTGTGGATAATGGGTGAGACAAAGGTAAGGATAATTCACAACCTTATCGTGAATAAAGGAGTTAGATTTGAAGATATAAGAAGAATATATTCACATCCGCAGGGTTTATCACAATGCGAAAAATTTTTGAGCAAATTTCCCGAGATTGAAAATATACCTGCCTATGATACTGCCGGCAGTGTAAAGATGATAAAGGGGGAAAATATGCTGGATGCCGCTGCTATAGCAAGCAAACAGTCCGCATTTTACTATGATATGATTATACTTGAAGAAGGGATAGAAGATATTGACGAAAACTATACGAGGTTTCTTATGCTTTCTAAGTCGAAAGAGATAAGTAAAAATGCAAATAAAACGTCAATGGTTTTTTCAACAGAAAATGTGCCGGGGATACTTTTTAAGAGTTTGAGCGTATTTGCGTTAAGGGAGATTAATCTTCTGAAAATAGAATCGAGACCAGTTCATGGAAAACCGTGGGAATATTTCTTTTATTTAGATATAGAGGAGAATCCGAACAATGAAAGGGGGATTAATGCAATAAACCACTTGAAAGAAATTGCAACCTATTTAAAGATATTGGGCTGTTATCCGAAAGGGTAAATTTTTTATAATTCTTTAATTTTTTATTTGACATAAAATTAATTTTTTATTATATTGTATAATTAAAATTTTAATTAATATTTGAACATTTCAATGGAAACCATTTCAGAGAAAATAAAAAGAGGTTTAGGTGTAAGATTGGGTTATCAATATTCCGGGGATGTCATATCTCTGGAAAGTAATAATTTTCAAATCTTTATATCAAATTTCTTTTTGTTACTTTCTCTTTTATTTATCCTCTTTTTGGGGAATTTATCTGTAGTAGTATTAAATTAACTGCTAGAGGTTATTCTCCAATCATTCCTTTTAAGAAATAAAAAAAATAGCATTCAAGGAATTGGGGGGTAACCTCAAGAAGGAAAGTATTTTTTATTATAAGAGAGGTAATTTTTATGTCGAAAATAATTGGAGCACAGGCAATAATTAACTCATTGATTAATGAGGGAGTGGATGTAATATTTGGGATACCGGGCGGCACAGTAATACCCCTTTTTGATGTGATCTATGATACACCGGAGATAAAGTTTATATTATGCCGACATGAACAAGGTGCGGTTCATATGGCTGATGGTTATGCTCGCACAACCGGAAAGGCAGGGGTTGTTATTGTAACATCGGGACCAGGGGCTACAAATACTGTAACCGGAATACTTAACGCATATATGGATTCAATACCTATGGTAATATTTACCGGCCAGGTGGCACTTCCACAGATAGGTAACGATTCTTTTCAGGAAGCAGATACTGTGGGAATTACAAGACCAATTACTAAACATAATTATCTTGTTACCGATGCGAATGACCTTCCAAGAATCGTTAAAGAGGCATTTCATATAACCAGCACAGGAAGACCGGGTCCGGTTTTGATTGATATTCCTTTTGACATACAGAGATTGGAGATTGATTATGAATGCCCGAAAAATATTTCTATAAGGGGATATAATCCAAAATATGAGGGACATCCCCAGCAGATTGAAAGGGTGGCAAATGTTATAACGAAATCAAAAAGACCTGTTATTTATAGTGGAGGTGGGGTTATTTTATCAAATGCTTCGGAAGAACTCAGAGAACTTGTACGGAAGAGTCAAATTCCTGTTACAAGTACGCTTTTGGGATTAGGGGCATTTCCAGAAACCGATACCCTTTCTCTTGGAATGCTCGGAATGCATGGAACCTGGTATTCAAATAAGGCTGTGCAGGAGTGTGACCTGTTGATATGTATTGGGGCGAGGTTCGACAACAGAATTACTGGAAATGTTCAGAAATTTTCGCCTAATTCAATTAAAATACATATAGATATAGACCCTACAAATATTGGGAAGGTTGTCGAAACAAAGTATCCGATTGTTGGTGATATAAAGAGAGTTTTGAAAAAACTTATTCCTAAGGTTTCTAAACTTGATACTAAAAGTTGGTTAAAGACAATATATGGATGGAAAATGGAGCACCCACTTAAATATGAGCATAACGATGTTATAAAGCCTCAATATGTTATAGAAAAGATTTATGAATTTACTAAAGGTGATGCAATAATTTCCACAAGTGTTGGTCAGCATCAGATGTGGGTTGCTCAATATTATAAATTTACAAAGCCCAGAACACTGCTTTCTTCTGGTGGTTTGGGAACTATGGGTTATGGTTTTCCTGCTGCAATTGGTGCGGCTGTTGGTAATCCTGATAAGGTTGTTTTTAGTATATCCGGGGATGGAAGTTTTCAGATGAATCTTCAGGAACTTGCTACTGCGGTAAGATCAGGACTTAATGTTAAGGTTTGCATTATGAACAATGGATATTTAGGTATGGTAAGGCAGTGGCAGGACCTCTTTTATAATAAAAGATATTCAGGCGTTGAATTAAAAGACTGCAATCCTGATTTTGTTAAACTTGCTGAAAGTTATGGAGCAGTGGGATTGCGCGCGGAAAATACATCTGATGTTGATGAAGTTTTAAAGAAAGCCATGGAAATTAATAATATACCAGTATTGATTGATTTTAAAATAGAAGAGGAGGAAAATGTCTATCCAATGATTCCCGCTGGTAGGTCAATGGATGAAATAATGGATAGGTAAAAAATTATGAGACACACAATATCAATATTAGTTGAAAATAAGTCAGGAGTATTTACCCGAATTGGGGGACTTTTTAGTGCAAGGGGTTTTAATCTTGATGGAATAAGTGTTGGACCAACTGAGGACAACTCTGTTTCAAGACTTACAATTGTTACTCACGGGAATGATAAGATTATTGAACAGGTTAATAAACAACTGAATAAACTTATTGAAGTGATAAAAGTAATTGATCTAACCCTTGAAGACCATGTAGAGAGAGAACTTGCATTGATAAAGGTTAGCTGCAATTCAGAAACGCGGAGTGAGATTATGCAGATTGTTAATATTTTCAGAGCAAATATTGTTGATATAAGTGCCAGGACACTCACTATCGAGGTAACTGGAATTGTAGATAAGGTTCAGGCTCTGATAAATTTGCTGAGACACTTTGGCATCCGAGAAGTGGCAAGAACAGGTGCGATTGCACTAAAAAGGGAATATGAAAGAACATAAATAATCGTTTTTTTCTTACTGGTAGAAAAGAGATATAAACATCCTGAATATTCGGGACAATTTTTTGTTTTCTTTTCCCATATTTTCTTTTCCAAAAGAAACATTCATGCTACTTTGGAGCGCCACGAAATATGAAAATATATTCTATTTTCTGGATTAATTATGCAAGTGCAAATTTAACAAAAATTAATATAAAGGGCTTGATAAATCAAGCCCCTACAATTATAATGATAACATTTGTAGGGGTTCGATTTATCGAACCCAATAATTAAAATATTCATATTCATTTAATTTAAAAATATCTTCTATTTTCGGAAGAAAGTAGGACTGAAGAAATTTTATAAAATTTGGAGGAAAAAAATGAAATTGTATTATGACAGCGACGCAGATTTGAATCTTTTGAAAGATAAGAAGATAGCCATAATAGGATTTGGGAGTCAAGGGCATGCTCATGCTTTGAATCATAGGGAGAGTGGGTTGGATGCTGTAGTGGCAGAACTGCCCGGCAGTACTGCTTGGAAAATGGCGGAAGAGAACGGTTTTGAGGTTAAAACCGCAGAAAAAGCTGCTAAAGAGGGAGATATAGTTATGATTCTTCTGCCAGATGAGTATCAGCCCGAAATTTATTATCGAGATATTGCAGAAAATCTAAAAGATGGAAATACCCTTATGTTTGCTCATGGTTTTAATATCCACTATGGTCAGATTGTTCCACCCCCTAAAGTTGATGTAGTAATGATTGCCCCAAAAGGTCCTGGACATCTGGTAAGAAGATTATATACAGAGAATAGTGGAGTTCCGTGTTTGTTGGCAGTTTATCAAAATCCATCAGGAAAAGCAAAAGAGCTTGGACTTGCTTATGCAAAAAGTATTGGGGGGACAAGAGCAGGTGTTATTGAAACATCTTTCAGAGAAGAAACTGAAACTGACCTTTTCGGTGAACAGGCTGTACTTTGTGGTGGAGTTGTTGAATTAATGCGCGCCGGTTTTGAAACTCTTGTGGAGGCAGGATATCAGCCAGAAATGGCATACTTTGAGTGTCTTCACGAAATGAAGTTAATAGTTGATTTAATATATGAGGGCGGTATTTCGAAAATGAATGATTCCATTAGCAATACTGCCGAATACGGGGAATATACAAGGGGTCCGAGAATCATTAACGCTAAAACAAGGGAAGAGATGAAAAGGATGCTGAAAGAAATTCAGGGTGGTGAATTTGCTAAAGAGTGGGTGCTCGAAAATAGAGCAAATCGACCAGTTTTTAATGCATCAAGGAATAACTCAAGAAACCATCCAATAGAGAAAGTGGGTATAAACTTAAGGGAAATGATGTCCTGGTTGAAAAAATAGACACCTTTTTTGAAAAAAGTATATGGTTTAAATTCTAAATTCTAAATACCAAATTCTAAACAAATTCCTGTCTGCCGACAGGCAGGCAAATGAAAGAAATTCAAAATGATATAAATTTAAATTCCTAATAGAAAAGTCAAAATATATTTATAACATTTGAAATTTGAATTTTGGAATTACTCAGATATTAGTGTTCAGGATTTAGGATTTATTATTGCGTGTAAATTTTTCTTTTTTTTGTGGTAAAATTTAACAGAACAGATGTGTTAGAAAGGGTAATAAAATGATAATAGTAATGAAGAAGGGGGCATCGAGGGAAGCAATAGAGCGTGTATTTGATAGGATAAAGGAATTCGGCTACGACGTTCATCCGATTTATGGCAAGGAGAGAGTTGTGATTGGGGCAATAGGCGATGAGCGAGAAAAGATGAGGCTTCAGGTAATTGAATCGATGCCTGAGGTGGAGAAGGTAGTTCCGATTCTACAGCCATTTAAACTTGTTGGACGTGAATTGAAGAAAGAAAAGACAACAATAAAGGTTGGAGATGTTTCAATAGGAGACAGTCAGTTCGTAGTAATTGCTGGTCCCTGTTCAGTTGAAAGCAGGGAACAAATAATTGAGATTGCAATGGTGGTTAAAAAGGCAGGTGCCAAAGTCCTTCGAGGGGGTGCGTTTAAACCAAGAACATCACCTTACAGTTTTCAGGGGCTTCAAGAAGAAGGATTGAAGTTATTGAAAGAAGCAAGGGAAAAAACCGGATTATACATAATAACTGAAGTTATAACACCGGAAGATATTGGTCTTGTTGCAGAATATGCTGATATTCTTCAGATAGGTGCAAGAAATATGCAAAATTTTGCTCTGCTGAAAGGGTTAGGAAAGCTGAAAAAAGCGGTAATGTTAAAGAGAGGGATGATGTCAACTGTAAAAGAACTCTTGATGTCCGCTGAATACATAATTTCTCAGGGTAATGAGAATGTAATTTTATGTGAGAGAGGTATTCGCACTTTTGAGGAATATACAAGAAATACACTTGATCTTTCGAGTATTCCGATATTGAATCAACTTTCGCATCTTCCTGTAATAGTTGACCCATCCCATGCAACAGGAACAAGGAGTCTTATAATCCCGATGTCAAAAGCGGCTTTGGCTGCAGGAGCGGATGGAATTATGGTAGAGGTTCATCCAAATCCCGAAGAAGCTTTTTCGGATGGTCCTCAATCTCTTCTCCCTTCAGACTTTGAATTGTTAATGAAAGAAATTAAAAAGTATCTTCTACTTGAGAATAAGCATTTATGAAGAATTTATTTATAAATTGTTAAGTGTTTGAATTTTTATAAAAGAATCACAAGGGGGTTTTTTTATGCAGAAGAAAAAGATTACAATATTTGATACGACACTTCGTGATGGTGAACAGTCTCCGGGATTCAGTATGAACCATGAAGAAAAGATAAAAATGGCAAAACAACTTGAAGCTTTGGGTGTGGATATAATTGAGGCTGGATTCCCGATTTCTTCCGAGGGAGACTATCTCGCAGCTAAAGAAATATCAAGGATTATCAAAAAATGTGCGGTTGCTGCTTTAGCGAGGTCAAAAAAAGAGGACATTGACCGTGCATGGGAAGCTGTTAAGGATGCAAAATCTCCTATAATTCACACCTTTATTGCTACTTCTGATGTTCATATGAAATATAAATTGAGAAAAACCAGAACTCAGGTTCTAAATGATACAATAACAGCAGTTAAGTATGCAAAAATGCTGACAGATAACGTTGAATTTTCCGCAGAAGATGCTACAAGAAGTGACATTAACTTTGTTTGCGAGGTTTTTGAAGCAGCTATTGAAGCCGGGGCTAAGACTGTTAATTTTCCTGATACTGTCGGTTATGCAATGCCTTATGAGTTCGGAGAAATGATTAAGACTATAATGGAAAAAGTTAAGAATATAGATAATGCTGTGTTAAGCGTTCATTGTCACGATGATCTTGGTCTTGCAGTTGCTAATTCAATAGTTGCAATTTTAAACGGAGCAGGGCAGATTGAATGCACAATAAACGGTATTGGGGAAAGGGCTGGTAATGCTTCTCTGGAGGAGATTGTTATGGGGATAAGGACAAGAAAAGATATTTTTAAGGATTTTTATACAAGTGTAGTAACTGAGCAGATTTATAAAACGAGCAGACTCCTGAGCAATGTTACTGGTATGCATATTCAGAGGAATAAGGCTATAGTGGGGGAGAATGCATTTGCGCATGAAGCGGGGATACATCAGGATGGGGTACTGAAAGAATCACTTACCTACGAGATAATGACACCCCAATCGGTAGGTATAAAACACAGCACGTTAGTTCTCGGAAAGCATTCTGGAAGGCATGCTCTGAGCAATCGCTATAAGGAACTTGGATACGAACTTTCAGATAAAGAATTAGATAAGGTTTATAAATTGTTTACACAACTTGCGGATGTTAAAAAGGAAATATTTGATGATGACCTCATTGCAATCGTGAATGATGAACTCTCTGATATTCCAAAGAAATATGAATTTAAAAGACTTCAGATAACAAGTGGAACAAAGATTATCCCGATGGCAACGGTTGAACTGGCGATTGGTGAGGAGAGGCTGAGAGATTCTGGGACGGGGGACGGTCCCGTTGATGCCGTATATCAGGTTATAGAAAAGATTACAAAAATGGAGGGGGAACTGGTAGATTATTCTATTAAATCTGTTACTACCGGGAAAGATGCTGTAGGTGAAGTTGTTTTGAGAGTTATATTTGAAGGGAGACAATTTGTTGGTAGGGGTGCAAGTACCGATGTAATTATCGCAAGTGCAAAAGCGTATCTTGATGCTGTCAACAGGGCTATATACAGCAAAACAAAGGTCCAGGAGTTGAAAAGTAGTAAGAATGAAGAATAATAATTTTTTATTTGAATTTGGATTTTGTTCAATAACTTTTATTTTAACATCTTTAAATGAGATGGTTTGGATTAAGATAAGGGGAAGTTTTTATGGGAATGACAATCACAGAAAAGATACTTGCAAAACATTCAAGCAAGAGTCTTGTTGAACCAGGTCAAATTATTGAGTGTGAGGTTGGTATTGTTTTAGGGAATGATATTACTGCACCAATCGCTATAAACGAATTTGAAAAATTGGATGTAAAAGATGTTTTTGATAGAGATAAAATTGTATTAGTACCAGACCATTTTACTCCTAATAAGGATATAAAATCTGCCCAGCAGGTACGCCAGATACGAGAGTTTGCCCGGAAATATAATATAAAGCATTTTTATGAGACCGGAAGAGCAGGGATAGAACATGCATTTTTGCCGGAACAGGGTATTGTTACCGCTGGGGATTGTGTTGTTGGTGCGGATTCGCATACCTGTGCGTATGGGGCGCTTGGGGCATTTTCCACTGGTGTCGGAAGCACAGATATGGCAGGCACTATGATTACAGGAAAGACCTGGTTTAAAGTGCCGCACTCTATGAAATTTATCTATTATGGGAAGTTGAATAAATGGGTTTATGGAAAGGATTTGATTTTATATACCATCGGAAAGATAGGAGTGGAGGGCGCAAGATATAGGGCAATGGAATTTACTGGAGAAGTAATATCTTCTTTGCCGATGGAACAGAGATTAACTATGTGCAATATGGCGATAGAGGCAGGTGCAAAATCCGGGATAATTGAGCCAGATAAAATCACAGAAGAATATCTGAAAAATAGAAGTAAAAGAAAACCTATATTTTATTTTAGTGATAAAGATTCGAAGTATGTTGAACAAGTAGAAATAGACACAAGTAAAATAGAACCGCAGGTATCTTTTCCACATCTTCCAGAAAATGCAAAGAAAGTTTCTGAAGCATCGGGAATTGAAATTGACCAAGTATTTATAGGCTCATGTACAAATGGATGGCTGAGTGATCTTAGAATTGCCGCAGAAATACTTAAAGGGCGTAAGATTTCACCGAACGTACGATGTATTGTTATTCCGTCAACTCCAGAGATTTATAAACAAGCGTTGAAGGAGGGATTAATAGAAATATTTATTAATGCTGATGCAGTTTTTTCAACGCCCACCTGCGGACCGTGTCTTGGTGGACATATGGGAATCCTGGCAGAGGGTGAAAGGGCAGTTTCAACATCGAACAGAAACTTTGTAGGAAGAATGGGGCATCCAGAATCTGAAGTTTATCTTGCCAGTCCAGCAGTGGCAGCAGCATCAGCAATAACAGGACGAATTACATCCCCGGAAGAAGTATTATAAATCCACAGATTGCACAGATTTATTTTAATGGATAAAGAAAAATTTTTATATAAAGAGTTAACATATAAAATAATTGGTGCTGCAATGGAAGTTCATAGTATTTTGGGGTGTGGATTCTTGGAGGATGTTTACGAAGAAGCATTTTGCTATGAATTAAAATTAAGAAGAATAAATTATGTGAGGCATAAAGAAATTGGAATATATTATAAAGATTATTTAATACCCAAAAAATACAAATTTGATTTAATTATTGAAAATAAGATATTAGTAGAATTAAAAGCCAAAAAATGTTTAGATGGAGTTGACGAAGCACAATTGATGAATTATCTGAAGGCAACAAAAATTAAAATAGGTTTATTGTTTAATTTTGGTGCAGAAAGTTTAGAATATAAAAGAAAAATATTATAAATTTTTTAATCCGTGAAATCTGTGCAATCTGTGGATAAAAAAGGAGTTTTTATATGGTATTAAGAGGGAAATGCTGGAAGTTTGGAGATAATATCGATACAGATGTTATAATACCAGCGAGGTATTTAAACACTACAAATCCGAATGAACTTGCCCTTCACGTTATGGAGGATGCAGACAAAGAGTTTGTAAAAAAGGCGTCGAAAGGGGATATCATAATTGGAGGAAACAATTTTGGATGCGGTTCTTCTCGTGAACATGCACCGATAGCAATTAAAGGATTTGGGATAGCCTGCGTTATTGCTAAATCTTTTGCAAGAATCTTTTTCAGAAATGCTATCAATATCGGATTACCTATAATTGAGTCTTCCGAATTTGTGGATGAGTCTGATGAAGGTGATGAAATGGAAATTATCACCGATGAGGGAATAATAAAAAATATTTCAAAACAAAAAGAATATAAAGTTAGAGAATTTCCACAATTCTTGCAGGAGATTATTGATAATGGTGGATTGATGAATTGGATTAGAAAGGTTAAATTATAAATGACCTTGATTGTTAGAATTTTATATAGTAAATTTTTATCTTTAAATTTGAGAGGTAGATTATGGGTTTAAAAGATGTAAAAAAGATCTGGATGAATGGAAAGATAATCGATATGGAAGATGCTAAGATTCATGTTTTATCACACTGTATTCATTATGGAACAGGAATTTTTGAGGGGATGAGATGTTATGATACCGAACGGGGCTCAGCGGTTTTCAGGTTAGATGCTCATTTAAGGAGGTTTTATGATTCCGCAAATACTTATATGATTGAGATTCCTTATTCGAGAGAAGAAGTAAATCAGGCAATATTTGATATTATTAAGGCAAACAATTTAAAGAGTTGTTATATAAGACCTATTGTGTATCATGGATTTGATAGTCTGGGTGTTCATCCGAACAATTGTCCGATAGAGATGGTAATTGCTGTTTGGCCCTGGGGAAGTTATCTCGGCGAAAAAGGTTTGGAGGAGGGTATTAAAGTGATGATATCACCATGGAGAAAGTATCATTCTTCTATGTTTCCAACAATTGCAAAGGCTTGCGGGCAATATCTCAATTCTTATCTGTCAGTATTGGAGGCTCGCGAAAAAGGATATGAGGAAGCAATACTCCTCGATGCTGATGGGGATATTTCCGAAGGGTCAGGAGAGAATATTTTTATTATCAGAGGAGACACTATTTATACGAATGATCCTTCATCATCTATACTTCTTGGAGTAACCAGAGGGGCGGTTATTAAAATTGCCGAAGACCTCGGATACAAGGTTTTCATCAGAAAGATGTCCAGAGGAGAACTTTTTATTTCCGATGAGATATTTTTCACAGGAACAGCAGCAGAGGTTACACCGGTTGTGGAAATTGACAAAAGAAAAGTTGGCAATGGGAAAAAAGGTCTAATCACAGATGCTATCCAGAAAAGGTTTTTCGAGATAGTGAAAGGGAAACTGCCAGAATATGACAAGTGGCTTTCATTTGTTGAATAAAAATTAAATATTGCATTTTTATAAAATTTATTGTAATTTTGGAATAATTTTTGAGTTTATTCCTCGGTGGCTCAATTGGCAGAGCGGGTGGCTGTTAACCACTAGGTTGTAGGTTCGAGTCCTACCCGAGGAGCCATTTTTTTAGGGGTAAAACTTAAATTTCCCTTAGGCAAATATTCCTTGCTTCTTGCTGAATCTGTTCTGGTTACTCT
>JAUWXV010000117.1 GCA_030616165.1 bacterium
CCCATTTTTTCCAGAATTTGAATCAAGTTTTTCAAGAATTTTTCAGAATGTGAAATTATAAGCCCCGTCCCTTTAGAGATTAAAATCGGAAGGATAAAGCATATATATTTATCTTTTGAGGGGGGCATCACAATTAAAGTATTTTTCTCGGAGAGTATGCTCCTTACAATACCTTCCTGCCAGGCTTTCAGGGGTGGAAATCCGATATATTTTTTAAGAGTTTCTTTTATAAGATATTTAATCTCGGCTGCTCTATATCCCGATTTTCTTTTCATAATATGTAATTTAACTGCTGAACTCTGGTTTATTCTTAATATGGTCAGACATTCTTGTCTGTCCAAACAAAATTTGTATCTTTAAAAAAGTACTGAATTTCTATTAACTACTTAAAATATAAGGAATAATACAAAATTATACATAATTCTTCAAGGAATATTTTTTTTTGTTTTGATTATTTATCAATAAAATTTATATTTAGATAAAATGTTTAGTGGAATAAAATTAATTTTCAAAGGTATTAATAATAAAGATGATATTTGAAAAAATATGGGGAGATCCATTATTTTTGACTATTATTCTTTTTGTGCTGAATTCAGCACAAAAAGTTGTTTCAAAAGAAGAGAAAGAATTAATAAAGAAAGTCAAAAATGGTAATAGATTTGCATTTAATACTCTTGTTAAAAACTATCAGAAAAAAATATATCATCTTGCAAGAAGAATTGTTATGAATCATGAGGATGCTGATGAAGTTGTTCAGGAGACATTTATTAAGGCATATATTAATATATCAAAATATTCAGAGGAATACAAGTTTTATACCTGGCTTTATAGGATTGCTGTGAATACATCTTTAACTCTTTTAAAGAAAAAAAAGTATCGGGGGCTTTCACTTGAAAAACTCACAGAGGATGGACATTTTCAACCAACAAGCGAAGACGATACTCAGCAGAGTTCACAAAATTCTGAACTTAAAAAACTCGTAAAAGAAGCTTTAAAAAGTCTCTCCCCACAGTTAAGGACGGTGTTTATATTGAGAACCTGGGAAGAAATGAGTTATAAAGAGATTGCTCAAACCCTGAAAATATCAGAGGGAACAGTAATGTCAAGATTGAATAGGGCAAGAGACAAATTAAAAAGAATCTTAAAAAAAACCGTGGGATATTAATATTTAGTTGGAATAATAACTAATATAATATATATAATGAATATGAAACAAAAAACGCTAAATAACCATGTCATTCCCGCAGGTGTGTGTTGCAGAACTATCTTTTTTGTCATTCCGAGCAAAGTTAGAGGAGTGAAGTCGAGGGAACTCCAGTTAGTTTTTGAGATTTCTCCACTACTTCCCCCGAGTACTCGGGGGACTTCGGTCGAAATGACACGGAGGTGTTGTTCAACACCCACGCAGGCGGGAATCCATAATAAACATTATACTATGGGAAATAGATAGATTCCTGCCTCCGCAGGAATGACAAATAATATTTGATTAGAAAGGAGACTATGAAAAAGCAAAATTGCAAATGGTTTAAAAAACTGCTTGGGAGTTATCTGGATAATGAAATAGATTCGACTACAAGGAAAAAGATAGATGAACATCTTTCTGAATGTGAATCTTGTCAAGCAGAATTTAATATCCTGAAAGAAGTAAATTCTGTTAGCAAAGTTCCATTATATTTAGAACCTTCAGAAGACTACTGGGAAAGTATAGTTCCCAGAATAAGGAGTAAAATTGAAGAAGAAATAAAAGAGACTGCCTGGGAAAGATTTGCTCAATTTTTTAGAGAATTTTTTGGGTATAATAATCTTGCAAGGAATGTTGCCGGTGCGGCAGCTGCCGCAGTCATTATAATTTTTGTCGTAAAGATTACAAATCAACAGTTAGAGTTTTTTAGCCAAAAGCCAAAAGAGACAGAAAAAATGGAGGTAGCAGAAAAAGTTGAAATCCCTCAAGAAGAGACACGTAGAGCAGAGCCTGCCGATATTTCTGAGGAAAAAAGAACGGTACCAAAAGAAGAACCGAAGGAGAGCATTTCAGAGGTAAAAGAGACTGAAAAAATTGAAATTCCCTTAAAAGTAGAGATACCACATGAAGAAAAAATTACATTGAAAAAGGAAGAAGCAGTTGCCCTTGCAACAAAAGAAGAAATTCAATCTGTTACGACTACTATAAAAGAAAAAGTAAAATTGGAAGAGAAGACCGATAAATTTGAGACTGCGGTTGTGGTAAAACCTTTGGAAGAGAAAAAAGTTCCACCGAAAGAAGCAATAACTTCAGAAGATGAGAAAATCTTAGAGAGGGGCAATATTCTTAAGTATGAAGAAAAGCCGGGTATCATCATTCCTCAAAAGCAGAAGGAAGATATTTTCAGCAAAACAATAAGAAGGTCATTCCTTGATAAAGGGCCGTTATTAAGAAATGGATTTGTTGAATCGGAACAGCCAAGAAGATTAAAGAGAACTGAAATACCTATAACTGAAGAGCTATATCCCAATATACTCGATAAATTACCCGATATTCCTTCTCCTTTTACGGCTGAAGATGGAACGGAAATTGTGATAGCCTTTTTGAAAGATAAAAAATATGCGCTCATACCTGTTACTGTTGAGAATGGGGAACCTTTGGATTACAATAAAAATCAATGGGGCAAAGGAAATCAGCTTGAAGTCAGCATAAAAGATTTTCCAACATTAGCCATGACAGGCCTTCACTCGGAAATAGAGTTGGAAAAGACAGTTGCAATCACAGGAAAATCTATTTCAGAAATCACCTATTTGGGCAGGCCTGAAAGATCATCTACTGCAGGTTTTATGAGTGAGAATGAAGATATTATTTCCGTCTTGAAAAGCGATAATAGACTTGTGAAAAAATTAGGATTGACTCATCCTCAATCTACAAAACCATTGTTTAATGTTTTCAATCTAATCCTGGAACATCTCGAGTATTATAGAAATAACATTAGACCATGGGAAGATATCAGTTACATTCTATATAACGGGAGAAAGATATACTTGGAGTGGGGAGGGGCAAAGGGATGGCAGGAATCAATATTTAATGATGAGGTCCTGGGATACTATCGGATTAATATTTGGAGGGAATTTAGCCAAGAGGAAAAAGCCTTTTTAGACAAAAAGTATTCAAATCTTAATGCAGAACAAATGTCAGAATTAGTAAAAAAACTTTCGCATATTCATACAGGTGAGATGGTGCCGTATTACATTATGCGCTATGGTTTCTATGAAGGGCATACAGACTATCGAACAGACCCTATAGCCATTTCATTTATCTTTGGGCTAAGGAGTCTAGAAGATATTGAAATTGCTTTTACGGGGAATTTGTATAACACCTTAACAGAACATTTTACAGAAGACAATATTATTACAATAGATTAATAGTATGAGTCTACTCTAAAAACCGCTAATTACGCAAATTTCACTAATTACCTGTTGGTTCATTTAATAAAGAATAATTGGTGTTAATTGGCGGAATTCGCGGTTTTAACCTTTTTATACTTGACTCATATTATTCAATTAAAAAATAACAATGAAAACGAGGTGATTTTAATGAATAAAAGATGCCGAATTATGTTGTGCATCATTTTAATTACAATTTTATCTTCCCCTGCCAATTTATCCGGTCAGGGATTTTTTATCCCTCGAGAAGAGTTCTCTATCGACAAAGGTTCATTGATACTTAAAAACTTAAATATTGATGTGGAGATTAATAACCAGAATGCAGAAGTAAAATTAGACCAAAAATTCATTAATGAGTCAAGATATTCTTTTGAAGGAACATATATCTTCCCAGCCCCGAGAGATGCTGCTGTAAGTAAATTTTCTATATTTTACAAGGGTAAAGAGATTAAAGGAGAAATCCTTGAAAAAAATAAAGCAAGAGGGATATATGAAAAATATGTCAGGCGGTTTCGTGACCCAGGGCTTTTAGAATTTATAGACCAGGGGATGCTCAGGGCTTCGGTTTTTCCAATTCACTCGGGTGAAAAAACGAATATTTTTGTGGAATATAACCAGGAACTAAGAACAATCGGAGATTTGGTTAAATTATCAATTTCTCTTCATAATCTAAAAAGAAGCAGATGCCAGGATTTTATTATTACAGCACGTATCAGTGACAATAATCCAATTAATAACATCTATTCACCCTCACATAATATCGATATTGAAAGAATATCAAGACGTGAAGTAGAAATTTCATTCGAAGGAACAGGTGAAGTCAAAGATGGTGATTTCATCCTCATTTATGGAATAAGCAGGGATGAAACAGGTATGAACCTTGCGACGTTTAAAAAATCCAATGAAGATGGCTATTTTATGCTGCTTGTCTCACCATTAGAATACACCGGCAGACCGCCAAAGATAGGTCAGGATATTGTTTTTGTGCTTGACAAATCAGGCAGTATGTCAGGAGAAAAAATTCAACAGGCAAAAAATGCTCTTACTTATTGTCTGAATCAATTAAATGATGAGGACCGATTTAATATTGTGTTTTTCAGCACAAATGTGGAATCTTTTAACAAAACTCTTGTTAATCCCTCGGAACACATAAGGGAAGCAATAAATTTCATAAGAAACATCGAGGCAAGCGGCGGAACTAATATTAATGATGCTCTTCTTGAGGCACTAAAATTTAAAGAAAATAGACAAGGGCCATTCGTAATAATATTCCTTACGGATGGGCTGCCCACTGTGGGTGAAATGGATATCGGAAAAATCGTCAAAACAGTTACCGAAAAAGCACCCAATAATGTCAGGTTTTTTAACTTTGGTGTTGGATATGATGTTAATACACATCTGCTCGACCTTATAGCATTGAAAAACAGAGGAGCATCTGATTATATAGAGCCGGGAGAAAATATTGAACAGATTGTATCTTTATTTTTTGATAAAATCTCAAAACCGTCTATGACCGATATTTCAATTGATTTTGGAGATATGATAGTTAAAGAAATTTACCCTGTAAAAATGTCTGACCTTTTTTATGGAAGCCAGATTGCAGTCTTTGGAAGATATGACGGATGGGGCAGTGAAACCATTATATTGAAAGGTAAAGTTAATGATATAAAAAAAGAATTAAGATATGAAACATACTTCCCCAATGAAAACGAGGAGAATGATTTTCTTTCAATTTTATGGGCAAGAAGAAAGGTCGGGTATCTGATGGATGAAATAAGACTCAATGGAGAGAATGAGGAACTTGTGGAGGAAATTGTGGACCTGGCAAAAAAATACGGAATAGTAACGCCTTATACATCTTTCTTAGCACTTGAAGATGAACCTTTTGCATATACTCCTTATCCACCCGGAAGAAGACAAAGGCCTTTTATTATTCCTCAATATCAATCAGACAAATTAAATGCTGTGGAATCTGAAGATTATACTGCACCATTGATTTCAGTGGAAAGTGGAAAAACCGCAGTAAAAGTTAGTAAACTTACAAAATCACTCAAAGAAGGGTTCTCCCTTTCTGATGTAAAACAGAGTTCCTTAATTAAAAGGGTTGAAAATCAGACATTCTACTTGAAGAATGATTTTTGGGTCTCTTCTGATTATAATGAAGGGGACAAGACTGTCGATATAAAGTATATGAGCGACGCATATTTCCAGCTTCTAAACAGATTTGAAGATATCAAACAGTTTCTATCAATCGGAGACAAGATTATATTTAAGTATAAAAATATATTCATCAAAATAAGTGAATCCGGCAAAGAGAAGTTGGATGAGGATTTTTTTAAACTGTTTTAACATGATTTATTCATAAACTTTTTGCAACACTGAACTTGGCAAAAGAATGGTATAAATAAGATAACTCATCCCGAAGTTTCGGGATGAGTTATTTTAGAGAGTTTTTTGGGACACCTTTTTTTTAAAAAGGTGTCAAAGGAAGTAAGTAAAAAACTTTACAATTATTACAGAAAACTTAAAATAGTCCTGATTGTTAGAATCAAAATGGAACATAATGAAGATTTTTTTAGTAAAAAAATAAAAATGATATTCTATAAAACGAGATAATATGAAAAAGATACTGAAAAATACGTCTATAATCTTAATCTATATATCAATTTCCATCTTCTTAACCTGTAAACAAGATGTCGGATTATACTATTATCCCGAAAAAATGGCAGAATATCTCGAACTCAGTGAAGACCAAAGAGAGACTGTTTTCCCTAAACTAACTGCCATTCAAGAGGAGATTTTCAGATTCTTTGAGAAATGGGAAAAAATTTTTAGAACCCCTTATGGATTTGAAACTGAAGATACACAAATTGAATTTGAAAAAGAGCAAGAGGCTGCCGTCAATAAAATAATAGACACAGTCGGTGAAATTGCTAATTTATTAGATGAACAGCAGAAAGTTAAGTTATTTAATGTAGAGGTTCCTACTCTCTATTTTGAAGAAGCAATGGTAATTCAGAGAGAATACCTAATAGAAGAACAAAAGAAAGAGAATCCTGTTGTAAGAGTTTTGCCAACTATTAATGAAAAAGATATCCCAGCCAAACTTCCGGATTTATCAGAACTTCAAGATAAATGGACAGTAACCTTTGGAATGAGTAGAGGAAGGTCTGGAGGATTTTCCTTTACAGGGGGTGGAGAAAGTCCCTCTGCAGGCATGGGTTTTCCACTTAAAATAAAAGCTACACTGCTCGACCCACTTCTCGTTATTGCACAAAAAAGACAAGATGACAAAGTACGTGAATTCCCTTCTGATACTGCTATATCATATTTTGACAGTATAAAAAAAGATGTATTAGAAATACAAGTTTCGATAACTACTTCCTACCATGAATCATATCTTGACCTGAAAAATTGGATTGTGTACCTGGAAAATGATAAAATTGAACAGTTCGAACCGTGGAAAATAGAAAAAAGAGAAAAACCATTTATTGAGCAGTCCAGAACTTTTAGACTTCCTTATTCTCAAAGAAGAGTTATACCTCCAACCGTGACTGATATCCCCGAGATGGAACCTTCCCGAATATTCGGAGATATGTCAAAATCTGCTTATTATTCCATATTTTTCAGGAATAAAATTCAGGGGAAACCATTTATAAGAAGAGATACTGAATTTTTGAAACTGATATTTTTGAAAGAAATCGGAACAGCTGAACGTTCAGAGGGCAGATGGATATTTTCGAAAAGAGAATATTATTAATTTTGTGTTAAAAAATCAACAGATTGCTTATTTTTTCTGAAAAAGGGATAAAAAATACGAAGAACTCGCTGAGGCATGGAAAACTTACTTTTGTTTGTTATTATTTCATTTTATTCTCTTTTTCCATAGGGACTGGAGTCGCTCTTTTATTGGTTTTTCTCTCCCCTGCTCTGTAGGATAGTAGTAGATTTTATCTTTTAGTTTCGCCGGAAGATAATTATCCGGGATAAAATGCTTCTCAAATTGATGTGGATATTTATAATCCTTCCCATAACCCCACTTCTTCATCAATCGTGTAACTGGATTTCGTAAGTGAAGAGGAACCGGTTCATTTGAACTTTCTTTTACATCCTTTTTTGCATTAATCATAGCGGTATAAGAGGCATTGCTTTTTGGTGCAGAAGCGAGGTATGTGACAGCCTGTGATAGAATTATCTGTGCTTCAGGCATGCCGATATAAGTTACTGCAGTAAATGCGGATGTGGCGAGAGTAATCGCATAAGGGTCGGCATTGCCAATATCTTCTGAAGCGAGGATTATCATTCTTCGAGCAATGAATTTGGGGTCTTCACCGCCTTCAATCATTCTCATCATCCAATAAAGCGCTGCATCAGGGTCGCTACCGCGAATGCTTTTGATGAAGGCCGATATCATATCATAATGATAATCGCCCTTTTTATCGTAAAGAGGAACCTTGCTTGTCAGAATCTTTTCAATATGTTCCGGGGTTATCTTTCGGTATCCATTTTCATCAGGATTAAAGGTCTCTGCAGATACTTCAAGAGCATTGAGAAGAATTCTTGCATCCCCCGAAGAAAAATTCACGAGAAATCTTTCCGCCTTATCACTCAGAATTACATTTAATTTTTTTAATTGTTCATCTTTACTTGTCGCTTTATTAACAATTTTCTCGAGTTCATCCTGAGTTAATGAATTAAGTTGATAGATTTGACATCTTGATAGAAGAGGAGAAATGACCTCAAAGGATGGATTTTCAGTAGTAGCACCAATAAGAACAAGAGTTCCTTCCTCTACGCTCTTTAAAAGGACGTCCTGCTGAGCCTTGTTAAACCTGTGAATCTCGTCAATAAATAGCACCGTTCTTCGGTCGAGTGTTCTGCGGTTATATTTAGCCTTTTCAATCACCTTTTTTAAGTCTGAAACTCCAGATGTAACAGCACTCATCTGGTGAAAGTCTGCTTTTGTTTCTGATGCTATTAATTTTGCTAATGTAGTTTTACCTGTCCCAGGGGGACCCCATAATATTATTGAACTTAGAACACCAGATTGTATAATCTTCCTTATGGCACCATTGTGCCCGACGAGATGTTCCTGACCAATAATTTCATCAATACTGGTTGGTCTAATTCTTTCTGCAAGTGGTTTTTCTTCTGATGAATGAATTTCTCCGTTCGTAGTAAAAAGGTCCATTTTCTCCCTTCTTTTAAAAAAATAAGACATTTTCCCAGGGAGTTATGAAAAACCAACCCGATTTTAACTTGGGGGCCAAGGCATTCTTCTTCCACCAAGCAAATGAAGATGAAGATGAAATACTGCCTGTCCAGCATCTTTTCCATTATTAATTATAACCCGGTAACCACCTGCAAGATTCGGTTCTTTTTCTGCCAACTCTTTAGCCTTTAGAAAAAGTTCACCGATAATTCCTTTATCTTCTTCTGTGCACTCGCTTAAAGATGAGATATGCTTTTTAGGAACAATCAGATGATGAACAGGAGCCTGAGGATTTATATCCTTGAAAACAGCAATACGTTCATCCTCATATATTATATCACTTTTCATCTCTTTGGAAATTATCTTACAAAAGATGCAGTCAATCATAAAATACCTCCTCAAAAAGTATTTGTTCCGTTCAATTTCACAACAAAAAAAGTAATAATAAATTCTAAATCCTAAATTCTAATATCTAAATAAATCCAAAATCCAAATTTCAAATGTTATAAACATATTTTAACTTCTCTATTATGAATTCAATTTCTTTAGTAAATATTTATCTCACTTAATCACATTGTTTTGAATTTAGGATTTAGTATTTAAACCATTACAAGTCCCCCTCACTAAAAAGCAGAATTGTGAGCGCCACGATGCTTGCAGTTTCACTCCTCAACCTCCTCTCGCCAAGATTAATAGGGAAAAAATTATTTGTTTTTGCGTATTTTATCTCATCTGCTGTAAATCCACCTTCTGGACCAACAGCAACGGCTGCTGTCTTTATCACACTCTTATGCTTTCTTACTTCAGGTATTACACTGCTCTCAAGCGATTTAAAACCGGACTTGAACTTAGAGTGAGCAATAAGTTTTATATCACACTTTTCAACCTTTTCGAGGGATTCCTTGAATGAACATACCTCGGAAATCTCCGGCAGAACCGACCTTCCAGACTGTTTCATTGCTGAAATTGCTGTATTTTCCCAGTGCTTTATATCTTTTACTGAATCCATTGAAAGACTTCTCTCTGTGTAAACAGGAATAATTTTTCTTACCCCGATTTCAGTTGCTTTTTCAACAAAATATTTAAATCTATTTCCTTTAATCAATCCCTGGATTATGCTCACCTCTAAAACAGGTTCTCTGGGTTTTAGTAATGTTTTAAATATCGAACCTACTATTCTGTCGTACTGCATCTCTTTAATCATTCCAATATATTCATTACCATTTCCATCAACCACTATTATTTGGTCTCCGGTTTTCATTCTCAACACATTTTTTGCGTGATGAAACTCACTCCCTTTTATTATAAAGTTATCCCCATTAATATCACCAGGTTTAACGTAAAAAATCTCAATATGCTTTTGTGAAGGTAAAACCGTTATTCTTTTCATACTTTTATTTTTTCATCCTGTTCTAAAAAATTTTGCTCATCCGCCGGAGCGTTTCTGCTGATGCGGAAAAAACTTTATATTACATTTAACTTTGCATTTTAAAAGGAATTAAATTTTTTTTTATATTAACCTTAATAATTCATAAATGTTTCCTTTTGTGATTTATAAATAATATAAATACAAACAATTGTGCATATCTCAATTTGTCATGTCGAGTCCCGAATGCTCAGGAAGACATCTCGTATTTTGAGATTTCTCTCCGCCAAAGGCGGATCCGCCTTCGGAGGACACTCCGCCCCCCGAGTACTCGGGGGACTACGGTCGAAATGACAAACTATCATACCCTCAAATTTTATGAACAATGCATATTAAATTAGGAAATTAATATAATATCTTTTATTTAAAGAGTTCTCATCAATCTTAAGGAAAAGGTAACATTGTCCCTTTTTCTATCAAGCCTTCTGGCAAAGTTAAATCTTAAGAATCCCTGAGCAAGTGAAAATGCGATACCAATATTGCTTTTAATTTTATTCCCGGGACCCCCTCCAAATCCCTCAAGTATATTATCTTCTTTTCCCGCAATAGTTGCTTTGCCTGCATCAAAGAAAAATATCAAATCAAACATCTCATAATAAGGAATAAAATTTAGGGGTAATTTTCCCAGGATACTTCTTCCGAAAAAATAATCAAGGTTAAATAAAAATATCCGATTTCCTGTAAATTCTTTATGTCCATAACCTCTTAAAGTGCTGACACCGCCGAGGTCTATCAAATGCTGTTCGGCAGTAGTTTTTGTTCTGGAATGCAGATAAAGATTTGCCACGAGTCTATGGGACTCAAAAATCATTTGATATCTTTTAACATTAATTCCAGTTCCAAAATAATTGAAGTCATCGCTGCCTTTTTCAAGAATAATATTATAACGCCACTCATTAAAAGGCATTAAAAATGACTCCTGAAATCTTGAGTTTAAAGAAACCGTGACATAAAACTCATTCCCGGGTTCAACTAAAGGATTCTTTCTAAATTTCCCTTTCCCAAATAAACTCCAGTCTGTCCTTTTATAGAGTGGTTTATATTTTCTTATATCACAACTTAGATTAAGATTTAATTTTTCACTGATGTAATACTCTGCTTCAATCCCGCCTCTTTTAAGATAAAAGTAATCCCGAAAATCCTTTTTTGCCAGTAAAGCAGATAGGTTATTTTCTGTATTTCCTATTATTTTGTAATCGTTTGTTTCGGTCTCCTTGTTGAAAAAAAT
>JAUWXV010000078.1 GCA_030616165.1 bacterium
ATCTAAAGAAGTCTATGCTTGGAGTAGAGAACGGAATCGGAAAAAAGTAACTGTTCATTGGCAATTTACAAAGAACGATGCCCGAATTAAATTGGGCAGATATTATATTGATGTCAGAAATTAATGTCACAATGCACTAGACTGTCATGCTGTCCCGAAGTTTCGGGACCAGCATCTGAAATAAAGCAAATAATAGATTCCAAAAATCCTGAACCCTGTGCTGAACTTGATTCAGTATTGTTTCAGGATCGGAATGACATGTTAGGGGAATATTATATTAAATCCATAATCGTCAGACGTTATTTTTTCATTTCCCACATAATTATCCCCGCAGCGACTGCTAAGTTGATTGAATCAAAACTTTTTACACCGTTGATTTTAATCCTGAAATCGCACATCTTTAAAATTTCAGAAGAGATTCCTTTGGATTCGCTTCCAAGGATAATTACTTTTGGATATCTCGTATTTAACTTTTTAATGGGGTCAGTTCCAATCGGGTCTGCTGCTATGAGGCTATATCCAATGTTTTTTAATTCTATTAATATTTCCTTAAGGTCTAAATCATACCAGATAGGGATGTGAAATATAGAACCCATCGTAGACCTTATGACCTTTGGATTAAATAGTTCAATAGAATTTTTCCCGATAATTATTCCGCTTATTCTGAACCAGTGTGCGGTTCTAATAATAGTGCCCAGATTTCCAGCATCTGAAATATTATCAAGTGCTATTAACTCTGCATTTTTCTTTAATGATGATGGATTAAATTTTTTTTCTTTAATTTTTATTATTCCAAATATACCTTGAGGAGTTATAACATCGGCAATTGAACCAATATCCCGTGAATGAATATGCGTTACATTGATATTTTTTAATTTTATAACACTGATAAGGGGAGATTTTTTTTTAAAAAATTCTTTACTGCAAATTACAGATTCTATTTCAGCATCAGAAATTAGAGCCTCTTTAATAAGTTTTTCACCCTCAATCAGAAATCTTTTTTCAGATATTCGATGCTTCTTCTGTTTGAGTTTTTTTAAGGTTTTTAAAAGGTTTTTTGAAATGAATTCCACAATATATAACTGTTGATATTAATGAAATAATAATTTATATTTTTTTATATGAAACGTTTAAATGAGGAAGCAGAAATTTATTATCAGAATGATAAAATTATATATGATTGAACATCTGAGTAATGATTTCTTCACATTCTTCGAATCGGTCTTCTGGGACAAATATAGTAGTTGTATCTCCGGAGATACCTCGTGTTCCATATGCGGATGAAAAAAATGTTGACCTTACTAAAGATGGGATTCCCTTTTTATCAAAAACTTCTTTAACCATTTCAGCATAGATTCTGCCCGGTAAGGTCTGAAGCGGTTTCCATTTAACTTTAATTTCACTGCAATTAATTTCATCGGGAAGTTTATCTAATAGTTTTTCACCGCAGTCACAGCATACATCAATTTCTTCAACATATTCATATCTGCATTTTGGACAAAATGGCATATCAATAATTGCTTATTATTAAAATGATTTATTAAATATATTTTTTTCTTCGTTTTCAAGAACCGAAGCAACCTCTTCAGGTGTATTGCAATTTAGAAGTTTTCTCCTTGTGTCAGCATTGTTTAAAATTCTTGAAACAACGCTTAAAGCTTTGATGTGTGGACCAGATGGACCAACAGGAGCAACTAACATAAAAACAATATTTGCCGGTTTGCCATCAATAGAGTCAAACGGAATGCCTTCTTTTACAATGCCGAGCGAACCAATCATATTTTTTACGCCTGCACATTTTCCATGTGGTATTGCCACACCATTTCCGATGCCTGTACTACTTGCTTTCTCTCTTTCGACAATAGATTTCAATACCTCTTTATTGTCTAATACAGAATCTGAACTCCCCATCAGGTCCACAAGTTCCTTTATAGCGTCTGGTTTGCTTTTGCTTCTGAGTTTTACTTTTATCCTTTCCTTATTGAGGATATCAGATATCCTCATTTCCACCTCCACAATAGTTTTTAATTTGTCAGATTCTATACATATCTAAATTTTTTAAACGAAAATATATATTATTTTTTAGTTAAAGGCAAGAAAAAATTATTAAACCTATGTTCAAGGTGACCGTTTTTAGCATATAAGGTATAATTTTCTTTTTTGTTTGAATATTTTTAGTTCTTTTTGAAAGGATTATACCAAAGATAATTAGAAAAAATAACAGTGATATGATTATTTTTTCAAAATCATTCCTCTTTATTGATTTTTTAAAATATTTTGAATATCTTTTGGTAATAAAAGGAGTGTTATAGAAAATGAAAGATGACCATATAGATAATATAATAAGAATCTTACAAGAGGAGATAAAATCCCTGGGAATTCCAATAGTGACGGAAGTATCGAGGGATAGGTCGCCATTTAAGGTTTTAATTTCTTGCATTTTGAGTCTCAGAACAAAGGACGAAGTTACAAGAGAAGCTTCAAAGAGACTTTTTATACTTGCAGAAACTCCAGTCGATATGATGAAACTTGACCAGAAAACAATCGAAAAAACCATATATCCAGTTGGATTTTATATTACAAAGGCAAAAAATATTATCGGGATTTCAAAAACTCTTGTTGAAAAATATAATTCTACGGTCCCACAAGAAATCGACGAACTCCTTAAACTAAAAGGTGTTGGGAGAAAAACCGCTAACCTTGTTGTTACTCTTGGCTATAAAAAATTAGGCATTTGTGTTGACACACATGTTCACAGAATTTCTAACAGATTTGGATATATCAGTACGAAAACTCCAAAAGAGACAGAATTTGCTCTTCGGGGAAAACTGCCAAAAAAATACTGGATTATATATAACGATTTACTGGTTACTTATGGACAAAATATATGTAAACCCATATCCCCATTCTGCAGTAAGTGTAAAATCGAAAAATACTGTGATAAGGTTGGTGTAAATAAATCAAGATAACCCACTTTCTTTGAAAAGAAAGTGGGCAAAGAAACTTTATACTTATTCCCCCGATTGCTCGGGGGGAATAAAAGTAAATTTTCCCCGCCATAGGCGGGTCCTTCGGATTGCTTACTTCTTTTTAAAAAGAAGAAAGTAAGAGGTCTCCAAATTTCTTCTTTATATTTCTTTCTTTAAATAAATTTATAAAATTATCTATATCTTTTTTCGAGTAAGAAGGTGTAGCACCTTTTTTTAATGCGACAAATGCACCCAGATAGTTTGAAAACTCGGCAACCTCTTTCAGTGGTTTTTCCTGGAGGTATCCTGTGACCAGAGCCGCTATGAAAGCATCTCCGGAACCAACGGTATCCACAGGGGTTATCTTTACTCCGGGTGAATAGATTATATCATTTTTGCCGAAAAATAGACAACCCCACCTGCCAAATGTGATGCAAACCAGTTCGAGATTAAATTCATCTAATAGTCGATTAAGAAATGAAATATGCCCAACTTTTTCCTCGTTGAATGCTTTTTTAAGTTTTATAAATTCTGTATCATTTACCTTCAGGATGTCCGAGAGGAGCAAAGAATTTTCTACAATACTTAAATGGCTTTTTCTAAAACCTCTGAAATTTGCATCATAGACAATAATTGCTTTTTTTTGTAATTTGAGAAAATCTGTGATTGTTTTTCTTGAGACATAATTTCTTTGGGCTAATGTTCCAAATAGCACGGCATCAACTTTTCCTGAAAGGGATTCAAGGTCGTTGTTAAGTTCGAGATAGTCAAAAGCAACATTTTTACTGCACAGAAATTTTGGAATTGAGCCGGGAAGAAGTTTCACGTGGACCGTTCCAGTGTGGTAATTAGTGTCCTGTTGAATAAAATCTGTGTTTAGCCTTTTTTTTCTCAGTGTATGGATAATTTCCTCTCCTAATTTATCTTTACCCACTTTGCTCACAACGATGCCTTCATTTCCTAACAGATGTGCATGGAATGCAAAGTTTGCAGGTGCACCTCCAAGATATTTCTCAGAACCGTAAATGTCCCAGAGAACCTCTCCTATTCCAATTATTGTAAATTTCATATTCATTTCCTGTTTTAAATAACAGTATACTCAATTTCTTTATAAGAAAACAACCAAGAACTTACTTCTTTTAGTAAAAGAAGTAAGCAAGAAAACTTTATCTTATTCCTTATTACTTGCTTCGCAAGGAATAAGGAATGGTCAAATTTCTCATCTTTTGCAGAGCAAAAGATGAGAAATAAATTAGAAGTTTTTTGCCTACTTTTTTTCAAAAAAGTAGGTAATTTTAATGAATTATTTAACATATTCTATCGTATCCTTAATTTCTGCTTCTTTAAATGCTTTGATTCTGATGACGCAGCTGCTGCATTCACCGCAGGCTTTATCTTCATTATTATAGCAAGACCAGGAGAGATGCAGTGGTGCATTAAGTTCTGTGCCCAATTTTACGATTTCGCTCTTTTTCATCGCTATAAGGGGCGTAATAATTTCGATTTTTGTTTCTGGTTTAGTTCCTAATTGGACGACTCTGTTAAATGCATCATAAAATACTTTTCTGCAGTCAGGGTAGCCTGGACTATCCTGTTCGACTGCACCGATAAACACAGCCTCAGCGCCGATGACTTCTGCCCAACTCACAGCCTGCGACAAAATATTTGCATTCCTGAATGGAACATAAGTTGAAGGGATTCCAGTTATTTTTTGGATTGCTTTTTCAACTTTGATTTTTTCATCGGTAAGACTTGAACCACCAACCTGTTTAAGGAAGCCGAGGTCGACGGTTATCCTTTTTTTCACATTGTAATAATCTGCAATATCATTAAATGCTTTTAGTTCTCTTTTTTCAGTTCGCTGATGATAATTAGCATGCAGAAATATTAGTTCATATTTTTGGTATGCAATCGCAGCAGTAACGCAACTGTCCATCCCACCACTAACAAGGACAATTGCCTTTTTACTTTTCATATTATTTTGCCCTGGTGTTTGGTCCCCAGATTAATTTATGTAGTTGGGGTTGAAACCGAACACGAAGATTGTCTTCTAAAATCCATTTGATAAGTGCTTCAGGTTTAAGTTTTTCATAAACCACTGACATAAGGACAACGGCTCTATCGGTAAGTCCGCATTTTTCAATAATTCCTTTTGCCCAATCGTAGTCTTCTCTTGTTCCAATCACAAATTTCACCTGGTCATCTTTCTTGAGTTTATCGATATTCCGCCAATCATTCTTTTTTAATTCGCCACTCGAAGGGCATTTCAAATCCATTACTATTATTGCTCCCTCTTTTATTAGACTAATATCTTGATTGCCGCTTGTTTCAACGATTACTTTGTACCCCTTGTTTAACAGTTTTTCTATAAGAACAGGGGTATCTTTTTGTAGAAGCGGTTCACCGCCTGTTATTTCAATATATTCAATACTGAAACTTTCAACTATATTTAGCAGTTCATCAACCGAAACCTCTTTACCATTATTATATGCATACTTTGTGTCACAATATGTGCACCTCAAGTTACATCCAGCGGTTCTTATGAATAGTGTAGGAATTCCCATATATATTGATTCTCCCTGAATGCTTTTAAATATTTCGTTAATCTTCATAATTTTATTTATGGTTTATAAGCCATAAGCTATTAGCTTTTAGCTTAATAATTAGTTTATTAAACATTTGTTTAAAATATGATAGTTTACCGATAATTTCATAATAAGTTTTTGAGTTTATATACTTCAAATCATAACAAAACACTATTTGATATTCTACTTCGTTTTCATAACCAAAAGCAATTCACATGAATCTGCAAAATCGGCATCATTATTTTTTAATAGCTAATGACTAATAGCCAAAAGCTATCATGCTAAGTTTTTTAGGAATTATTCAGATTTAATAAAATGATTGAAGGAATTTGATATTTCGATTGAGATTTCTAATAGAGAATAATTCTTCAGGAATATCGATATTAAACTTTATCTCCAGAGTTACCATTTCCGTTTTTGTGTTTTTTCTTAATTTGTTCTCCATAACAACATGTGTTGGATAGAATCTGTCTTTGTATTTTTCTACCTTCAGAACAGTCATTAATTTGAGCAGTTTTCCACTTTTTGCATAAAGTTCGCTTTTAAGGATGATAAATCTCTCTTTATCGACCCATATTTTTCTCATATAATATGTAACATCGTGTCTGATTGCTGTGAGTTGGAGAATATAGCATTCTCTTCCTTCAATAAATTCTTCTCCAATAATCTTTGGTTCATAATGTGTTATAAGTTTTTTAAGTTCGAGAGAATCTTCATAGGAGAAATCGGAGCCCATCATACTTTGTCTCAGCATATGACCTGCAATTTTTATAACCTTTTCGACACTCGGCAGATACATCCACAAATTATTTCCAAGTTTTAGATATTTTGTATCTCTGTCTCTTGAAGGATTTAAAAATATTGCGAAGGATGTGTCTTTTGCAAAGGCAAATCCTACCATCTCCTTTTCGTATATTCTTCTGCCTTGATGAATAATCATTTTTGACCTGTGCTGGAGAGAATTTGGGACCAAATTATTGTCTACTTTGTTTACGATTTCTCTCGCAGTAATATTATTATTCCCCTTTATTTTTAGAGGGAAAAGAAGAAACAATATTAAAACTGATATTGGAAAATTTTTAAAAATATTCATAATGGATCAGATTTTAATTTTTATTTGAGAAAAATTAATTTTATCCTGAACATTCGGGACAAGTATAAAGTTTCTTTGCCCACTTTCTTTGACACCTTTTTTGAAAAAAGTGTCCTAAAAAACTTTCTATTATTTCACATCCCAAATATTTGGGGTGAGAAATTGGATTAAAGTAAGTTGAATTTTATTGAACTCTTAATGCTTCTGCAGGTTCCATTCTCGATGCTTTTAATGCTGGCAAAAACGCTGCCAAAACAGAAGCAAAAAGACCCATTAAGAATGACCTGATTACTATGAGCCATGTCAGGTCGCCATAGATAACCTGTCGGATAGGAATGGGATATCCCTCTACTGCTTTACCAATTGTTATTCCTTTGACTTCAAGCAGATAACCGAATCCTGAACCGACCAGAATCCCGACAATACTGCCTATAATTCCAATCATCAGGGCTTCAAAAAGTAATGACATCAAAATCTGCCTTCCTTTCATACCAACAGCATTGATTATACCTATCTCCCAGGTTCTTTCAAATACCGACATGAGGATAGTATTTACAATTACAAGAACAGCGAGTAGAAGAAATATAATCTCAAAAACAATTATCATAACCTGGACTAAAGGATAATAAGTTTCTAAAGATCCAGCCTGGAGCCAGTTAAGAAGAACGTAATTTTCAGATATTTCAGGTATCGTTTTTATTATGTTAATTACTTCATCGGTTTTTTTATAATCATCAGTGAAAACGAGAATCTCTGTCACCCTATCATACATATCAAGAAGGTCCTGGGCTTTATTGAGCGGCATATAGAATATTTTATTCATGTTATAATTGAGAAGGTCGCATATCCCGATTATCCTGAGGTTAGCTGCGTTCAGTGAATTGTAGGCAGTGCTGACAATTACCGTTATGGTGTCACCAATATCAAGATTAAGAGAACTCACAATTTCCCTTCCTACAATAGTTTCATCATCCTTACCGGTGAAATACTGCCCTTTAATTAATGAGTTTTGTAAGTTTAATATTTCCCTCTCATCATCGGGAACTATTCCCATTCCCAAACCGGTTTCATTCTTATCATTAATATTAATGATTGACCCGAATTTTATCCTGCCAGTGGCAAGTTTTATTTCCTTATTCTTTTTCAGTAGTTCGATTATATCCACATAGTTTTCTACTGGCACATTCAGAGAAAGCATTCGTTGCTTAAGTTTATACTCCGGATGTTGTAATTTTATATGACCTGTCGATTTTATCGTGTCCTCGACGATATCTCCCATTACACCTCCAAAGTAACTTTCCAAAAAAACTACCGCCGAAACCGAAATCAAAACTGCTGTACAGGTTATTATTGTCCTTCTCGTATTTCTGAATATATTTCTGAATGCTATTTTAATCAGTATTGTATTCTTCATATTATTTAAAGTTACTTTAACACCTTTTTTGAAAAAAAGGTGTCCCAAAAAACTTGCTATTATTCCTCATCCCCCGAGTACTCGGGGGATGAGGAATATGTCTAAAGTTTGTTTTCCGCCTAAGGCGGTTCTTACTTTCTTTTTTAAAGAAAGTAAGTTATACTTTTCTTAATGCTTCGCTCGGAACCATCTTTGACGCTTTAAGTGCCGGATAAAGTCCGGAAATAACAGATACTACCACTCCTAAACAAAAGGTTGAAACAACCATTCCAACCGTAAGGTCAGCATAAAAAGTAGATATTGGAAAAGACGTGATACCTTCGATTCCCAACATTTCAAAACTAAGACCATGTGTTTCAAGGTAATAGGTAGCAACAGAACCTAATAAACATCCCACTATACTGCCAAATAATCCGATGAATGCGGATTCAAGGCAGAAGAGATAAGTGATATTTTTTGGTTTCATGCCAATAGCCATCATAGTTCCAATTTCTCTTATCCTTTCATACACAGACATCAAAATTGTATTAGCAATCCCGGCGGCTGCCATTAAGAGAATTACAAAAACTATTATTAAATTTGCTTTGGTTTTCATTTCCATCATATCAAAGAGGTCTTTCATATTTTCCTTATATGTCTCAATATCAAGTCCATATTGTTTAAGGGATATGTTTTTTACTGCATCGACATCCTCAATGTTGTTTAATAAAAGGGAAACCTCGGTAATTTCTTTCTCCATTTCAAGGAGATTCTGTGCAATATCAATGGGAATAAAGAAATATTGATTATCGATTTCAGGATTTCCGCAATTAATAATACCCTTTATCTGAAAATCAAGTGCAGCAATCGTGTTATATTTTGACCGTGCAATGACCGTGAGATAATCTTCCACTCCCACTTCGAATAGTTCTGCAAGTTCAGTTCCCAAAAGCATTTTTTCTTCACCTGATTTGAGATATTCTCCTTCTATTATAGATTCACTTCGCATAAATACATCATCCTCACGCTCAGGGTCGATTCCTGCTCCGATACACACCAATTCGTCAATACCATCGTTTAAATGACCTGAAAAGATTATTCTCGGCGCATTACTTTTTATCTCTTTAATTTTTTGCAAATCATTTAATAATTTATCATATTCCTCAATTCGATAATCAAGTGAAAGAATATCTTTATCATCGATATATCCATTTCCATACATTTTAAGATGGGCTGTCATGTAGTCTATTGCTGATTTTAGCATCTGCTTATCAAATCCCTTCATAAAACCAAGAAAAATAATAGCATAGCATATTCCCAGAGAGACTGCTATAAATGATAGAACACTCCTTCGGAAGTTCCTGAATACATTTCTATATGCTAATTTAATCAGGGTAAACATATTAGTCTGTTTATTAGTGATTTTTTAAATTGATATAAATTTTTATTGCTTATGTAAAATATATATTTAGTTGAGACATGCTATAGCATGTCTCTACATTTTGCCGTTTCATCTTTCAGTAAAGTAAAAATTAAAAATGCACCTTTGTCCAGACATAAAACTGGCTGTTTCCCATAAGATTCATAGGGTCATTTATCTTATCGGGTTTAAATTCTCCCCCTTCTGGTCCCAAAAACGAATTTATACCGAACATAACATCAACATTTGTAAGAATATTTAATCTAAGGCTGGGTATAAATATAAAATCTCCATCATTTAAATTAAATATTGCTGAAGCCTGAATTGTAGTAAACATACTGTATTTATATTGAATCATTGAAAACATATAGTCCCTTGCCAGTGTATATCTTCTTCTCTGAAATATAAGATTATAATCGTAAATTTTATTATGCGAACCGCTGGTATCTCTAAAATATTCAGCCATAGTGTATAATCCATTACCTAAACTGAAAGTGTAATCAATTCCCAGTATAAATTTATCACAATTTTGTTTTTTTAAATATTCACTTTCGGAAATAAAAGCATTTTCGAGCCACCATCCGATTTTGTATTCTCCTTTTATTTCGAAACCTGCTATATTCTTTTTTGAAAAATCATTTCTGTCTCGGATAAGAGAAAAAGATATATCCTTTTCTTTTATATTTGTTGAAAATCTCAATCCTGCTCTTGAATCATCAATTTTATTTTCAGGCAGATAAACCGCCTCTAATCTTGAAACATTAGATATCGGGATATAAACCTTAACTGCATTGACACCCCTTCTCTCTTCTCCCGGTTCAAATACATTTATCCTTTTAAAGACATCAAAAGGGCTCCATAACATCGATTTGCCCCATGATATCTTCTGCATACCTGCGGTAAAATCCATTTTACTAAAATGAAACTCCATATATGCTCTGTCAATTCGCAGAATTTGCTCAACCTTTTCAAACGATGGTTTCTCTCTCGGGTCAACAATACCTATCTTTTCCCTCAAATCTCCATGAAATGTAAAATAGTCTATAGCAAAGTTTAAATATGTCTCTTCTGAAGGATTTGCTTCAAATATCACCCTAACCCGATTATAATTCCCTATTGAGATATTATCTTTTACATTCTTTAAATAGAATTCATCCCTCGTATTGGTAAAAAAAAACCTGCTGTCCATATACCCTTTAATATCAATCTGACATAATAGAACCTCAACAGCCAACAGCAGTTGTAAAAAAATAAAAGTGAAAATCTTCATATCAAAATAATTCTGCAAATGTATTATTTTTTATTGTATCTTCTGCTTTATCCCGAAAATAAAGTGCGTAATTCATTGGTATTATAAAAATTACACAGATTAATGTAGGGACAGAACACTATTCTGTCCTTACAATTATTTTCATGTATCGTGGCGCTGCACAGCAGTATGAGTGTTTATTCCGAAAATAGAATATATTTTTAAATTAAATGAATATGATTATTTTAATTATCGGGTTCGATAAATCGAACCCCTACAAATGTTATCATTATAATTGTAGGGGCTTGATAAATCAAGACCGTTATGTTAATTTTTGTTAAATCTGCACTTACATAATTAATCCAGAAAATGGAATATATTTTTGAATTAAATGAATATGATTATTTTAATTATCGGGTTCGATAAATCGAACCCCTACAAATGTTATCATTATAATTGTAGGGGCTTGATTTATCAAGCCCTATTTAAAAAAATTTATGGTATTTTAGAATAAATATCTTTAAGAGAAGGATACGTCTCCTTGAAAATGTTATAAAATTCTTCGTAAATTTTTGAATTTGCAGGGTCAGGTTCACATACTTCCACCGGTTTAATGATTTCATCTGCAGCTTCAGCAACATCAGAGTATATACCAGCACCGGTTCCTGCCAGAAGTGCTGCACCGAAGGCAGGTCCTTCGCCGGAAGATACGGTGACAACTTCTGTATTGAAAACATCAGCCTGCATTTTTATCCAGAAACTATTTTTTGCTCCCCCGCCTGTTGCTCTTACTTGAGAGACTTCCACACCTAATTCTCTCATAATCTCTATTGAGTCGCGCATAGCAAATGTGATACCTTCAAACACTGCTCTTATGAGATGCTCTCTCTGGTGAGTGAGTGTGAGTCCGACTAATGCTCCCCTTGCTCTGCCGTCTTGATGAGGTGTTCTCTCACCTGAAAGATACGGTAAAAAAATCAGCCCATTTGAACCAATAGGAACCTTTCCCGCCTTCTGGCATAGTAAATCATAAGGGTCGGTCCCTTCCGATTTAGCAATTTCAATTTCTTCTTTACCGAGTGTATCTCTGAACCATCTCAGAGAACCTCCAGCCTGAAGGACCACTCCCATAAGATACCATTTTTCAGGGACTGTATGGCAGAATGTATGGAGTCTCATATCCGGGTCAACCTTCACACTGTTTGTATGAGCAACAACTGTTCCCGATGTGCCGATGCTCGACTGAACTCTTCCTTCTCTGACAATGCCGTTTCCGACAGCAGCACAGGGATTATCCGCTCCCCCGCCTACTACTGGTGTTCCCTCCTTCAACCCTGTTAATTCTGATGTTTTTTTATTTATCTTTCCGATAACATCAATCGATTCAAAGTAGGGGGGAAGGTATTCTTTTGGAATATCCAATAAATTAAGTATCTCTTCAGACCATTCTCTCTTTTTTACATCAAAAAGGATAGTCCCTGCGGCATCAGAAACTTCCGTGGCAATCTCACCGGTAAGGTGAAACCTTATGTAATCTTTTGCTAATAAAATTTTATCGATTTTTTCGTATATGTGCGGTTCATTATCTCTTACCCATATAATTTTTGGGGCAGTAAAACCTTCGAGGGGAGGGTTGGAGACAAGTCTTTTTAGATTTTCAAGTCCGACTTTTTCAGTAATCCACTCCCTTTGAGGAGTAGTCCTGTTGTCACACCATAGGATTGCCGGTCGGAGAACCTTTTTATTTTTATCAATAATAACCAGACTATGCATCTGTCCAGAAAGACCAATCCCTTTTATATCTTCAGGATTTACACCTGTCTCTTTTATCACTTCCCTTAATGTATCTACTGTTCCATTCCACCAGTCTTCAGGATTCTGCTCTGCCCATAAAGGTTGGGGGATAAGAAGACTGAGTTCAGCGGTTTTGCTGCCTAAAACTTTTCCATTTCGGTCAATTATTATAGATTTTATCCCACTTGTTCCTATATCAATGCCTATAAGATACTCCATAATTCTACTCTTATTTTTTGAAGATGTTAATTTAAACTTTAAAACCAAAATAACTAAAAAAATATTATAAAGTCAATATTTATTTGTTATTACTTTTATAATTGACTTTTTTTTTATGTTTTATTATTTTAATAACCAAGTTAAATAATTTTTTAAATAATCTACAAAAGGAGAGATATGATACAAGCAACTCAGTTAAGGGTAGGAATGAATATTAAACGAAAGGGGGAACTATGTCGTGTTGTGAAAGTTTTTCATCTGACTCCAGGTAAAGGGCGCGGTATGATTCAAGCAAAGATGGTTAATTTAATTAAGGGAACGAATGTGGAATACCGGTTCCGCTCTGATGAGAATGTTGAAGTGGTTAGACTTGACCAGAAAGAGATGGAATATATCTATAATGATGGGGATAATTACTACTTTATGGATACAGTAACTTTTGAACAGTTACCAATTTCAAAGAATTTTCTGGAAGAATCTATCAATTACCTTATCCCTAATATAAAGTGTGAAGTAGAATTTTATGAAGAAAAACCGATTGGTATTACTCTTCCAAAGACGGTTGATATGGTAATAAAGGAGACAGAACCAAAGTTTAAAGGTGCTACTGCGGCAGGTTCTTTGAAACCGGCTGTTACTGAAACAGGGTTTACTATCCAGGTGCCGCCTTTTGTAGAAATAGGGGATAAAGTCCGAATCGATACAGCCGAAAATAAATATATTGAAAGAATTAAATAAATGAATAATGAGATAATATTACAGGAATTGGAAAATATTTGCGGTAAACTTGGATTAAACCTCAGATACGAGGTGGGTGATTTTATCGGCGGGCTGTGCAGGATTGATGAAGAAAAGTTAATTATTATAAATAAAAAACTCCCGATTAACAGGAAAATAAAATTAATTGCACAAGAAATTTCAACCCTGAATTTCGAAGATATTTTTATTCTTCCTGCCGTGAAGGAGATTATTCTTGAAAACAAAGATTAAATAATTCTTCTCTTTGAAAATAAAATCACCATTTTTGAACTTTTTTGTTGTTTGTTTTATCAGAATTTCGCTCATATTTAAATTTTTAAATTATTTTACTTAAAGCCTCTTTTATAAGATTTAAACCTGTCGTTTTATTGGCAACACCAATTGCTCCCAATATTATGTTATCTTTTTTTAATATAGTAATCATACCATAATATCTATCTTCTCCGATAAAACCCTCATCGCCAATATTTTTAATCTCAGATACTATTTTGCCCG
>JAUWXV010000092.1 GCA_030616165.1 bacterium
CGCCTTTCTAAAGCTATTATATTTGCTCTCACAACATCCTCAACAAATACAAAATCCCTTGTTTGTTTCCCGTCTCCAAATATTACTGCCCTTTCACCTTTAATCATTTTATCAGCAAATATAGCCACAACCCCTGCTTCTCCATAAGGATTCTGTCGTGGACCATAAACATTGGCATATCTTAAAGCAATATATTCCAACCCATAAGATTCATGAAAATAATGGAGAAACTTTTCGCCTGTGAGTTTGCTTATTCCATATGGCGAATCGGGATTTGTAGAATGTGTTTCATCTGCAGGATAATATTCCTGCTCACCATATATTGCTCCCCCTGATGAGGCGAAAATAAAATATCTTACACCATTTTTTACACAGCAATTTAATATATTTATTGTTCCAATGATATTAATCTGCACATCAAATACTGGCTCTTCAACCGACACCCGAATATTCATCTGAGCCGCATGATGAGATACCACATCATATCTTCTCGCTTTGAATATCTCCTCTATTTTTTTATCGTTTATATCAATTTTAAAAAATCTTGCTTTTTTATTAACATTATTCATACTCCCAGTAGAAAGATTATCGATAATATCAACTTCATACCCTTTTTCAATATATTTATCCACTATATTTGAACCTATAAAACCTGCTCCGCCGGTTACAAGTATTCTTTTCATACTACTTTCTCTCTTTTAATAATAAATTTTTTTATAATGTAGAGATGCATTACAATGCATCTCTGTTGTTTTTTCATTTTTCATTTCTTTGTTCAATTGCTTTTCTAACAAAGCCATCTGCCTTCTTTAATCTTCTTACTGCTTCTCTTTTCCCAAAATTGCAAAAAATCATTACCAGAGCAATCTTAACGCTTCCACCTGCTTTATTAAGAAACTTTTCTGCTTCATCGTAATTCAAGCCGGTTATCATCATAACTGTCCTTTTAGAGCGCTCCTCTAATTTTATAGAATTCATTTGAAGGTCAACCATCATATTCTTATAAACCTTTCCCAGTCTTATCATCGCTGCAGTTGTAATCATATTAAGTATCAATTTTTGAGCAGTTCCTGCTTTCATTCTCGTTGAACCCATTATAACCTCCGGTCCAACCACAGGACATATTTTCACATCAACATCTAACCTTATTTTTTCACTCGGATTGCAGGCAATATAAATAGTTTTTCCGCCAATATCCTTCGCCTTTTCAATTGCGCCGATAACAAAAGGGGTTCGCCAGCTTGCTGCAATTCCACATGCTGCATCTCTCTTTGTAAATCCCCTTTTTACAATATCAATCGCCCCTTTTTCTTTTTTATCTTCAGTTCCTTCTTTTGCACTTACCAACGCAGAATATCCCCCAGCAATTATCCCCTGAATCATATTCGGATCGGTTCCAAACGTAGGGGGACATTCGGCTGCATCAAGCACACCCAGCCTCCCGCTCGTCCCTGCCCCTATATAAAAAAGTCTTCCCTTTTTTTCAAATACTTCAACCACAATTTCTACAGCCCTTGCTATATTGGGAATCTCCCTCGTAATTATATTTGAAACCTTTTTATCTTCTTCATTAATAACCTTCAGAACCTCCTCAATACTCATTAAATCTATATTTTCACTCACAGGATTCTGCATTTCTGTAATTAATGCAGATAGTTCTTCATAAATATCTTTTTTAGATTGGTCTACTTTTTTGACCATAATTTATTTTATTAATTTTAAAATATTTTATAATATCTGAATCCTGGTAAACTTTTATTTCTTGTTAAATTCTCTACTTTTTCATGCCACTTCGTTTCTTTTGAAAACTCGCTTTCTTTGAAAAGAAATAAGCTCCGCTACAGCGGATCCACCCTGTCGGAAAAGAAACATTTAATTTATCTCGAATAATCGGGATGTTTAAATTTACTCTTCAGTGAGAAAATATGATGTATGAAATATATTTAGCAAATTATTCGAAATTTATCGGAATCTCGTTATAATATATTAAAAAAATATCTAATTATAAATAATTTTTTTACAATCCACCTTATTTACACAAGAAGTCATTCCTGTGAAAACAGAAATCCATATGTTGTTTAGCTCCTAAATATTACTGGATTCCCACCTTCGTGGGAATGACAAACTAACCTCATATCGCTGGGAGGAGAGGAGCAAGGCGATAATCTCAGCTTGAAGATCTCGGTATCATCCACGTTTATAATAACGAAAATAAATTTACTAAATCTCAGTAATTTAAACTACTAATATATATTTTTAACTATTAAGTCAAATACTTAATTTATATCTTAATAATTCCTTCTCTTTTATAGAATAAAGAACTCATTATAATGAAAATAAATAGGTAATTATTCTATAAAAAGTCACCGCAACTTCTGGTTAATCGATTATATCCAAAAATATAAATTAATACTTGCCTTTTAACTTTTCCATAATTATTTTTAAAATAAAATATACTATAAGAAATGAACACTATTTCCCGGAAAAAATTTCACGACTACTTTTCAAATCCACTAATTGAAAATCTTCTAACATCGACAGTCAAAACAATTATAGATATGGCTGATGCTGACAAAGGGATATTTTTTTTCTATAATTCATTAGAAGATAGTTATGAACTTCTCTTCTCAGTTGATAAGGACGGAACTTACAAATATTATGGCACTCAATTTGACGACAAAACATTAAAATTTTTATTTCAATCAAAATCCTATATGAACATAGATTCAGAAGATAAATATCAGGAACATTTCGGTAAAATATCTTCCCTTTTCGGTAAAAAATTTTCAAGTTCTATCCTTTCAGAGATAAAACATAATGAACACAAACTTGGATTCATAGAAATTTTAAGGGTCAAACCTTCCAAAAAATTTACTGAAACCGAACTTCAAATTGTGAAAAAATTGACAAATTTCGCCGAATTGACGATAAAAGGGAGCTTACTTCCAAGTTTTCAAAAATTTAATGAAATAGACAAAACAGAAATAAAATTAGACCAGATAAACATAGTCACAGGCAAAAGCCCCAGATTTCACGAAATCCTTAAAAACATTTCAAAAGTCGCAAAAACTTCGTCAACAGTTTTATTGATGGGAGAAAGTGGAACAGGAAAAGAGGTTCTCGCAAAAATCATACATAAAAATTCCGACCGAGCCGATAAACCATTTGTCAGAATAAATTGTGCAGCAATTCCAGAAAATCTCCTGGAGAGCGAACTTTTCGGTTATGAAAAGGGAGCATTTACCGGAGCAGTCTCAAAAAAGGCAGGAAAATTCGAACTTGCTGATAAGGGAACAGCATTTCTTGACGAAATCAGCGAAATGTCCCTTAATCTTCAGGCAAAACTTCTGAACTTTATTCAAGAAAAAGAATTAGAAAGGATTGGTGGATTAAAAACCATCAAGGTCGATGTGAGGATCATTGCCGCTACCAATATAAACCTCGAAAAGGCTACCGAACAAAATCAGTTTCGAGAAGACCTTTATTACAGGCTAAATGTATTCCCAATTTACCTGCCTCCTTTAAGAGAAAGAACCGAAGACATTCCTTTATTCATAGAATATTTTATAGATAAATATAATGAAGAACTCGGGAAAAATGTGACAGGTATTTCCGACGAGGCACTATTCTTAATGAAGAACTATGATTGGCCTGGAAATATCAGAGAACTCGGCAACATAATTGAAAGGGCGATGGTTATCGGCTCAAGTAATATAATAATACCTAATGACCTCCCACATGAAATTTTTGGCATATTAGGAAAGATGCGCAAGAAGGATAAAGAATTTAGATTTAGAGAAGGTGTTTCATCTTTATGGGAAGTCGAAAAAGGTATTATCGAAAGGGCTCTGCGAGAATCTAACGACAACCAATCTCTTGCAGCAAAAAAATTAGGCATCACGAGAAACCATCTTCGATATAGAATAAAAAAATGGAATATATCAATCAAAAATAAAGAAAAAACAGCCGGGTCATAAATATGAAAAGAATAAATTTTTCAGTATTTTTTTTGGTTTTATTATTTTTATTTCCTTCCCAAAACGAGGAATACTTCACCCAACTCCGTAAGCAGATGGTAGAAAGACAACTGAAAAGAAGGGATATCACAGACCCAAAAGTTCTTGATGTAATGGGAAAAGTCAAAAGGCATCTTTTTGTCAGTGAAAACTTAATGGGAGAAGCTTATGCTGACTTTCCTCTTCCAATAGGTGAAGGGCAGACAATCTCTCAGCCTTATATTGTAGCCCTTATGACCCAGCTTCTCAATGTCAAACCAGGTGAAAAAGTCCTGGAAATTGGAACAGGCTCAGGATACCAGGCAGCGGTACTCGCTGAATTGACCGATTCAGTTTTCACTATTGAAATAAAAGAAAAACTTGCGGTTAGTGTAGAAAAAAGGCTGAAAAATTTAGGATACCACAATATAAAAGCGAAATACGATGACGGATATTATGGATGGGAAGAATATGCCCCATTTGATGCGGTTATCATTACTGCCGCAGCCAATCATATCCCGCCTCTTCTTGTCAAACAGCTCAAAGAAGAAGGAAGATTGCTCCTCCCACTCGGAAGCACAAGATACTGGCAGACACTTACTATGGGGACAAAAATAAGTGGCGAACTGAAAAATATAAGGCACTATACTGATGTGATTTTCGTCCCTATGACCGGAGAAATTCAGAAAAGATGATAAAGGGGATTCATGAAAATACTCTTTTGAAAAATTATCGATATTTTTTCAAAAAGTATTATATGAAGCAGATAATTTCGATTATAATTCATAAATTTAGTATTAATAATTAACCAAACTCTAAAAATGCAAAAAAATATTAAAAAAATTTTAGAAATATTGAGATATGCCATTAAGGAGGAAACAGAAGCATTTATGGATTATTACAATGGAAGCAAAAATGTTGATATTCCAGAAATAAAAGGAATTTTACTTTATCTGGCTGAAGAAGAAAGAAAACACAAAATCCTTTTACTGAACGAATTAAATAATTTAAAAAATTATGGCTTAAATGGTATTAAAGTAATATCAAAAATAAAAAAACATGAAATAAGATTCAGAATTCCAAAAAACTATATATTAAAAACTCTGCAAACGATACAAGAAATTGATTTATCAGGGATTTCTCTGCCAGCGGAGATTGTTGGTGGTGATTATTTGGACACATTCTCAATCAAAGATGAGAAAAATGGTATATGTAAATTAGGGATAATTCTTTACGATGCTATGGGACATGGGCTTTCTGCTACATATATTAAATCTGTAACCAGAGCAATCTTCCAGAAATTCAGAGAGGATTTTTACAATAATAAAAATATCAAAATATTTAATCCTTATAAAATTGTTACAGAAATTAACAGAGAAATTACAAGAAAGTGTCAAAAAGAGGGTTCTTTTGTTACGCTGTTTTACTGTGTAATTGACTCAGAGAAGAGAGAACTTTCTTATACATCTGCCGGGCATGAACCACCGATTTACATCAGGAAAAATATTGATTCAGCAGAACAATTAACAACAACTCAGTTACTGTTAGGATTCAACGAAAATATAAAATATACAGAAAATAAGATAAAGATAAACCCTGGAGACATATTTGTCTTATTTACAGACGGGATTATTGAAGCAAAAGATTCTAATGGGGATATGTTCGGAAGAGAAAAAATAGTCAAAACGGTAATGAAACACAGGAATAAATCCTCATCACAGATTCTGGATAAAATAATAGAATCTTTAAAAAATCACGTCGGTAAAAAGTTTGTGAATGATGAAATAAGTCTGCTTGTGGCAAAGGCAAATTCAAATCAAAAGTAACCCAATCGGTGTCCTTTCTTAAAAGATTATACAAATAGACTTATTTCTATAGATATTTCCAAGTATTTTTTTTAGTAACTGGGTACGTTATGCTGTTTGTTGTATACATTTTCAGTGCATTCTTAATTTCTTCTTGATAGCGTGTTTAGTTATATCTAAATTGCAGCTGTGATATTCTTTACACCATTTCTCACACTTTTCAGCCCACTGTTCTTCTATATACCGTAATTTGCATTCTTCACACAGGAAATATGACTTCTCATTCTTTTTAATCAATTTGACCATCGTAATTATCCCCAAAATTATGCAAATTTCTCTAAGACTTTATACCAGCAATTAAATGTAATTTTTAAACTTTATCTTTATATTGAATATATAATTACAAAAAAATTGCAATAGAAAAATAAAAATTTATATTTTTCAAGCTTGTATACCTGAATAATGCATAAATATTCACTTTTGTGGTTTATAATTCATATAAATACAAACAATTGTGCATATCTCAATTTGTCATGTCGAGTCCCGAGTACTCGGGAAGACATCTCGTCTTTTGAGATTTCTCCACTTCGTCCCCCGAGTACTCGGGGGACTTCGGTCGAAATGACAAATCATCCCACTCTCAAATTTCATGAATAGGTCAAATTAAACAATATTACTTTGTTTTTTCAATTTTCTCTATCTGAATAGCATTTAAACTACCCTTCTGCCATAACTTTCCGGAAATTTTAACATCTTCTTCAATAAATTCCATTACTTTTTCATTTGGATTTCCATGTCCCTCAGGAAAAACAAGATATATTATGTTAGTATCCTTTTCTAATATTCCAAGATTAATCCCATTTTTTGCACACATCTGTGCACATTTCTTATGTTTTTCTCCTATCATATCCATAGTTATATAGCAATATGGGTCTATAATATGTCCTTCTATAGTAATCTCCTTTCCTTTTGCTGCCTCGGTTTCTTTGTGCTGCATCATCATTTCAGTCTTTTTCATCTGCGATAAACCAAATGAAAAAATAAATATCACCCCTAATAATATGAAAATACCAGATAATTTTATTGATTTCATGTTAAAACTCTCCTTAATTTAATTATTGAATCTATTTTTTACCTGCTTTTTTGAGAATTTCCTCTGGATTTGAACAGCAGGGAGACGCCTTCTGATTAAGATTACTTTTTTCATTCTCTTCACAAAAATGAATAAAACTTCTCTCTAATTTAGTTAAAAAATTATCCTTAATGTTATAACCTATCTCTTTAATTTTCTCCTCGATTGATTTCAATTCGGTTTGTGAAAGATTATATATCACTTTGACTTTCCCCTTCTTGTAATCTGCGTTCACCTGTTTTACACCACATATTTTTGAGATTACATCTTTAATTTTTTGCTCACAACCATCACAAACCATATTATCAACTTCAATTGTTCTTTTTTTAATTGATTCCATTTTTAATATTATCTCCTATTTTTTTAATTAAGTTTTACTCTCTTTTACAAATTCCCTTTTTTTTAAAAAAGAAAGTAGACAAAGAAACTTTTCACTTATCCTGAATACTCGGGATGCTTAAATCTCTTATCTATTGCTCAGATATTAACTCACCTTTTTTTATTGCTCTTTTTACGCTCCACTCTTTCCATATAGTATAAATTGCAGGTATCACAATTAGTGTGAGAATCGTTGATGAAATCATCCCCCCAACCATTGGAGCGGCTATTCTTTTCATGACCTGTGAACCTGCTCCGTGTCCCCACAATATCGGCAGAAGTCCAGCAATTATTGCACTAACAGTCATCATTTTGGGACGAACTCTCTCTACAGAGCCTATAATGACCGATTTATAAATATCCGGTATTCCAAAATTTCGACCCTTTTCCTTTTTTAAGGCATCATAGGCGTGGTCGAGGTATATTATCATAACGACCCCTGTTTCTGCAGCAACTCCTGCAAGGGCAATAAATCCAACCCAGACTGCTACACTAAGATTATAGTTTAGTAAATACATAAACCATATCCCCCCGATTATCGAGAATGGCAGAGAAAGCATAACTATTATCGCTTCTGTGATATTTTTGAAATTGAAATACAACAGTAAAAATATTATCATCAGCGTTATAGGAATAACAACTTTCAGCTTTTCTTTTGCTCTCTGCATATATTCATACTGACCACTCCATATAATATGATAACCCGGAGGAAATTCAATTCTCTCTGCAACTATTTTTATTGCCCTTTCAACATAGGTACCAACATCAATATCTTTCAAATCGATATATATCCATGCATTTGGTTTTGCATTTTCGCTTTTAATACCCGGCGGCCCTTTTCTAATTTTTATATCTGCAAGTTGAGCCAGTGGAATTTGTTCTCCACGAGGAGTTGGGACAAGAACACGCCTTAAAGAAGAAATATCATCTCTCAGTTCTCTTCCATATCGGATATTTACAGGATACCTCTCCAGCCCTTCAACAGTTGTTGTTATGTTCATTCCACCGATAGCACTCATTATCACATCCTGCACATCACCAATTGTCAAACCATAGCGTGCAATCTCGTCTCTGTTAATTTCAAAATCAAAATAGTTTCCTCCGACTACTCTCTCGGAATAGACGCTCAGCGTTCCAGGTATTTCTCTTATAACTGCTTCAATCTCTTCTCCAATACTTTCCAATACATTTAAATCAGGCCCCGCTATCTTTATTCCAACAGGAGTTTTGATGCCTGTGCTCAGCATATCAATACGTGTTTTGATAGGCATTGTCCAGGCATTGGTTAATCCTGGGAATTGAATAGCATTATTCAATTCCTCAACCAGTTTTTCAGGAGTCATACCAGGGCGCCATTCTTCCTCGGGTTTCAGCATTATTGTTGTTTCTATCATACTTAATGGAGCAGGGTCTGTTGCCGTTTCTGCTCTGCCTATTTTTCCGAATACATGGTGAACTTCAGGAAAACTTGCAATTATCGCATCAGTCTGCTGTAATAATTCTTTTGCCTTTGTAATAGAAATCCCCGGTAACGTTGTAGGCATATAGAGCAAATCTCCTTCATATAAAGGGGGCATAAATTCTGAACCCAATTGCTTAAACGGAAAATATGTTATCAGCAAAATTATTACTGCAATTAAAATTATAGTCTTCTTAAAACGCAGTACTCCATTTATCATTGGTCTGTAAACTTTAATCAGAAACCTATTAACAGGATTTTTTTCTTCAGGCATTATTTTACCTCTAATGAAATATCCCATAAGAATTGGAACAATTGTTATTGACAGCAATGAAGCCGCCGCCATAGCAAAGGTCTTTGTAAATGCTAACGGTTTAAAAAGCCTTCCTTCTTGAGCCTCCAATGTAAAAACAGGTATAAAAGAAAGTGTAATGATTAATAGCGAATAGAATAATGCTGGCCCAACTTGTTTTGAAGCATCAACAATTATACTCCAATGCTCTTTTTTTCCTCCATCCCTTTCAATATGTTTATGTGCATTTTCTATCATAACGATTGCAGCATCAACCATCGCTCCGATTGCTATGGCAATTCCGCCAAGTGACATTATATTTGCGTTTACGCCCATTTGGTTCATTACGATAAAGGATATCAGTATTCCGACAGGCAGTGTAAAAATAGCTACTAATGCACTCCTGAAATGAAGCAGGAACAAAATACATACGAGTGCAACAATAGCAATTTCTTCAAGCAGTTTATGACTCAATGTATCTATCGCTCTATAAATTAAAGAAGACCTGTCATAAACAACTTTTATACTAACTCCGGGAGGCAGTCCTGGTTTAATTTCTTCTAACTTCTTTTTAACATCATTAATGACTTTAAGAGCATTTTCTCCGAATCTCATTATCACAATGCCGCCAACTGCCTCTCCGATTCCATTATATTCTGCTAATCCTCTTCTTATATCTGGACCAAGATGAACATAACCTATATCTTTAATTTGAATAGGCGTTCCGTTTAAATCAACACCAACTGCAATTTTTTTAATATCATCAATCGATTTTATATATCCCAGCCCCCTAACCATATATTCAGTTTCAGCCATTTCCAGCAGTCTTCCACCTACATCATTATTACTGCGTCTTATAGCATTCGTAACTTTTGAAAGTGGGATATTATAAGCAAGAAGTTTATTTGGGTCAATATCAACCTGATATTGTTTCACAAATCCGCCTATACTTGCTACTTCTGAAACGCCGGGGACGCTTGCCAACTCATATCTGAGATACCAATCCTGTATGCTCCTTAATTGGGCTAAATCATGGTTATCGCTTTCAAGTATATATTGAAAAGCCCAGCCAACCCCTGTGGCATCTGGACCAAGAGTTGGTGTGACACCTTTAGGGAGTCGGCTTGAGACATAGTTTAAATACTCGAGAACCCGACTTCTTGCCCAATACATATCTGTTCCATCCTCAAAAATTACGTAAACAAATGAAAATCCGAAAAATGAATACCCTCTTACCACACTTGAATAAGGAACCGCAAGCATTTGAGTTGTTAAAGGATATGTAATCTGGTCTTCAATTATTTGTGGAGCCTGTCCAGGATATTCTGTGTATATTATTACCTGAACATCACTTAAATCCGGAATTGCATCTAATGGAGTATTCATCATCGAGAAAATTCCCCATCCGATCGCGAATATAGTAAATAAAATCACTATAAACCTATTTCTGACAGAAGCTTCTATAATTTTTTCTAACATATCCAATCTCCTTTAATCATATTTTCTGATTAATCCATAATTTTTGCCTACATATCATGTCCAGCATGCGGATTCATTTCGCCATTTCCTTCTCCACTGGTTTTAGTTGCTTGTCTTCTTTTTGCAAGCATTTTATTAATTGCGTCTTTTAGCTTGCTTTCCGAATCTATTAAAAACTGGGACGAAGTGACAATCCTTTCACCTTCCTGCAGACCATTTAATACTTGATAATATCCATCAGCTTCTGCACCTAAATCTATATTTCTTGGTTCGAACCTTCCTTCGCCCAAATCTACAACTACAATATTTCTTTCCCCCGAACGGATTATTGCTTCTGTTGGAACAGCGATTCCGTCCTTTGTTATTTCAGATTCAATATCAATATTAGCATACATATCGGGTTTTAATATCCAATTGGGATTTGAAAATTCTAATCGAACCTTAATTGTCCTTGTATTTTTTTCCAGATAAGGATAAATATAAGTTATACGTCCGGTAAATGCTTTTCCGGGATAATATGACAGCGTCATCTTTGCAGTCTGACCGATTTTCATCCACGGCAGTTCATATTCATATATATCTGCATAAACCCAGATATTGGATATATCAGCAATTTTATAAATATGAATTTGAGACTTGATATATCCACCTTCTAAGACATTTTTCTCTAACACAATCCCTTTAACGGGTGAATAAATAGTCATAGTTTTTTTTGTTTCTTTTGTTTTTTCCAGAATATCTATCTGCTCATCTGTTATATCCCACAGTTTAAGTCTCCTTTTTGTTGAATTGAGCAGTTCGTTAACTCCTCGTGTAATCTCCGGGAATTTACTCATTTTTAATTTTTCTTTAGACGCCCAAGCAAGCAGATATTCTTCTTGAGTATTTACCAATTCCGGACTGTAAATATCAATCAAAGGTTGGCCTTTTTCTACAACCTGACCGGGAAAATCAACATATAATTTTTCAGCCCATCCTTCAATTTTGGTGTTAATATAGAAAACCTTTGTTTCATCATAATCGATTCGACCGACCGTTCTTATTGACCTTTTTAGTGTACGTATTTCAATATCTTCGGTTCTTACCGCCATTTTTTGAATAACTGATGAACTTAATTTCACCACATTTTCTCTTTTTATCTCTTTCTTTACGAGTGTCATTCCGCAAATAGGGCATTCACCGGGCTCTTTGGAAACTATGTCCGGATGCATCGGACAGGTATAATATTCACCAGCAATATCAGATGTCTTCCCTTCCGCGGTCTCCACTTCATCTTCGTATACTGGTACCAAATCCATTCCCATCGGAGATTTGCCAGGCTTATCAGAAATGTAAGTTGGGTCCATCGGTGCTTTCCAGTATAAAATTTTACGTCCTTCTTTATGCTGAATAGCAGTAACAGATGTATCTGTATTTTGATTATATTTATTATTTATCCACCAAATGAAACCTGCCGCTTCAAGAGCTAACAGAATGACAACTACTATTATAATTTTAAAATTTTTCATTATAAAATTCCTCCTTTTTAAAATTAAAACAATTTTTCCCCTATAATAAATTCCAAATCTGCCAAACTTTTTTCATAATTAGTTAATATCCTGTAATATTCTATCTCATAATTGAATAATATCACTTGATTGTCCAGTAAAGTGAGAAAATCAACCTTATCCACCTGATAACCTGCAATTGCAGATTGAAGAGACTGCGAAGCTTGAGGTATAATCCCTTGTTCCAACAGTTCAAGAAGTTCATTATATTCTTCAATATTGGATGTCAATTCTCTGATTTTATATTGTATTTCATTTTTCATCCCGATGTAACTTTCACGAACAGCAGTAATCGAATGAGCAGTCTCTTCAACCTTTTTACTCTGCTTCCTATTAATAAATATAGGAATACTTAGTGAAAACATGGTCGTAAAAAAATCCCTTCTATCCTCACGTTGGGTATATCCCAAAGAAACATTTAAGTCTGGATAATAATCTTTTTTAGCGAGTTCATATAGATATTCATTTTTTTCAATTTGATTCTCCATAGCCTTCAACATCGGGCGAGTTTCAAAAGCAATTTTGTCAAGTTCATCGGACTCTAAATCAAATTGTGACTGTTCAAATTCTGCAAGTTTTACAATTTGTGTTTCAGGTAACCTATTTAAAAGAGTATTTATTCTTGCAACTAAACTTTTGCGTTTCTGCCTTAGGGTGATTAATTTTTCCATTATCACTGAAAGTTCAACCTGTGCTTTTAAAACATCCTGCTGAAGCCCTCTGCCAACCTCGTATTTACTACTGACAATCTTAATAAAACTTTCTAAAAGACTTTTATTCTTTTCAGTTATTTCGATTGAATTATCAATTAGATATAAATTGTAATAAGCTGTTTTAACTTTTTTTATAATTTCATTTTTTTTATCATAGAATAATTCACCAAAAACTTTTTCATCTTCTTCCGCTACTTTTTCCTTGAGAGAAGTTTTTCCAGGAAATGGTATCTGCTGCATAAATA
>JAUWXV010000181.1 GCA_030616165.1 bacterium
CACCCCAGTAATAATGGAAAGGTTATTATACTTGAGGAATTTGTGAATAAATACAGCATCGACCTGGCTAATTCTACAGCATACGGAAATCATTTTGGAGACAGGTTTTTAATGGAAATGGTTGGAAATCCGGCTGCAGTAAACCCGGATAGAAAACTGTTAAAATATGCACAAAGTAAAAAATGGAGAATCCTCGAAATACGATAAATAAGAAAAATCTAATTTGCAATTAAAATCAAACGATAACTCTTTCAATGTCAATCCGTTTTAAATCTGCTATGCCAAGTTTGTATTTGTTCTGAGCAGCGGCAATATGAAGTGGAGGAGGATAAAGGGTCCAGTCTCCTCCCTTAATCTCTCTTCTTTTTTCCTGAATTTTTTGCAAACAAACTGCATCAATAGCAACCTGGTCAGTGGAGACGATGATTTCCTTATTCTGCCAGAGGTATCTCGGGTCGACCTGAGGACCTCCGTGAGCCAACGGTCTCAAGGCATCAACAATATTCAGACGCAGTTTATTTTTTATGTCCGGGGAAAATGATAATAAGCCCATATCTTCACAGCTGTTTTTATGAATTACAAAAGCAACATCTATATCCCGAACATTTATTCTTGTAACAGCACCACACCAGTTTTTTAAGCATACTCCTATACCAGAAAGCCAGTGTGCCTTTGTCCCGGGGACATTTATTAAAGCAGTAGCATTTTCAGTTATTACCTTGCTTATACTGTTACTGCTGTATCCAAAAGATTCTCTTCTGTTAAAAATTCCTTTTTCACCAAACCCTCCCCTCCCCCTCTCGAAGATAATTATTTTGTCATCGGGAATTCCGATAGATTTTAAATTCTTCACGATAGAGATAACTAACTCATTATGAGTCCTGGTCATCTGGTCACACACCTTTATACCTACAACATCTTTTGAAGAAAAGAATTCTCTCCAGGCAGAGTTCACATCCTTTTTCTGCGTATATTTTTTTATCACCTCATCAAGAAGAGTATCCATGACCTTTTGATTCACACGATTCTCTTCATCCATAATCTTTTCACTTTTTCCGATTACGACTTTACTCCTTTCACCCCCTTCCCCTTGAAGACTAACAACCGACCATACTTTATTTAGACCGAAAGTCAGACCAACACCCGCCAGAGCAGTTCCCTTTAAAAAATCTCTTCTTGTTACTGAAGTTTTATTAATTTTCATAAATGCCTCCGGTTTAACTACAAGAAAATAATTAATATTAATCCATATCGATTATTTAATAAATTTTTAATTAATGGATAATTTTTTTAATTTTATTAAAAGTTTCATTTAAATAATTTATACAAACTGATTTGTTTTTTGCTTCAAATACGAGAATCAAATAATTATCTCTTAAATCAATCCCGGTAAAATCCTCTCCTTTTGTCTTTCTGATAAATCGGGAATCATTAATTTTATTTTGTCCTGAAATATCTTGATTGAAATAAAAATTTAAAAATTTCTTGTATGCTTCAAATCCTTTTATTTCATCTTTGTATCTAATTATCATCAAATAAAATTTTCCGCTGTCTTTTTGCTCATAATTAGCAATAACAGCCTTTGCATCTTCCCCAAGGTTAAAAATATTTTCATTCGAAATATAATAAAAGTTATTCAGAGGATTGTTATGAAAGAAATAATGTATGGAATTTTCAACTAAACCTCCGGATGGGAGAAGATTAACCAATTCTGGAATTTCATCCTCTGAATGACCAATATTTTTTTCAATAATTTTACCTATTTTAAAAATTGTTTCTTCATTATCCCCAAAACCCTGCCACATTAGAATTCTACAAAAGTATTTACCCTTCCAGAATCTTAAAAGCCCTAAATCATATATCCCAATAGTCCCTATATCGATCCTTTTTCCCGACAAATCAAAACTCAAAACTCCATACGCACACTCATTGTCCTTCATTTCATATAACTCAATAACTATTTCCAAATTATCTTCGTTAATAAACTTTTTCAGACCAAGTTGAGAAAAATTATAAGCGAAATAAAGTTCAGCGCCACCATTCATGTAATCAGACATCTCCTGAACAGTGCTCAAAACCCTACGTTCCGACTCTTCCCATCCGGAAAGGTCTTTTTTATCAGGCAAAAGATTAAGTACTCCTTGTTCCATAGTACATTCTAATGTAAAAAATATAATGAAAAAAACAAAGAACGATATACTCTTCATATATTTTTATTGAACTTTGGTAGATTTTTGTTTTTTATTAAATCTTCTATTTTCTTTTAAAAAAAGATGAGACGGCATAAAATGAAAATATATCAGGGACAACCCAAGGGTTGTCCCTATATGATTGCCACGTAGTCCCGAGTATTCGGGTTTCGACATAACAAATTTAGAAATATTTAAATTTTTGTAAGGAAGTATGTTATTCGTAATAAATTCACATTTTATGAATAATAACGTTTAATAAAGATATCTAACATATGTGAAAATTTACACGAAATTTGTTAATTATCACAAAAAATCAGAAAGACCCTAAAATTTTTAAAAAGTTATTAAATTAATTACTCATAATACTCTGTTTCAGAGGAACTTTTATCCTTGAATCTCTCGAAAGCCAGAGTAATCAATCTGTCCAACAGGTCACTATATTTGATTCCGGCTGCTTCAAACAGTCTTGCATAAACAGAAGTTTCAGTAAAACCGGGAATGGTATTTATCTCACTCACATATACCTTTTCACTTTCTTTATCCATTAGAAAATCGATTCTTGCCATTCCACAGCAGTCAATTGTATTGAATGCTCTGAGGGCATATGACTGAATTTCCTTAATCTTATCACTTTTTAGTAGAGCGGGTACAATAAGTCTCATTTTTCCGGGAGTATACTTTGAATAATAATCATAAAATTCACTTTCAGGAACAATTTCACCTGGTACTGAAACTATTGGTTCATCATTACCGAGAACCGAACATTCGATTTCTCTGGCATTTACAGCCTCTTCAATAATTATCTTTCGGTCATATTTACATGCAAGGTCACAGGCATTTTCTAAATTTTCTATTTTATGGACTTTTGATATACCAATGCTTGAACCCAAATTTGTAGGTTTCACAAAAAGCGGAAATCCGATTTCACGTTCTATCAGATTCACGCACTCTTTTTTGTTTTTATACCAATTTTTCCGCCTCAAAGTAGTAAAATTACAGACCGGGAGCCCATTAGCCCTGAAAACAGTTTTCATTATAGATTTATCCATTCCAATCGCAGAAGCCATAACACCAGCCCCAAGATATGGAATATCACAAATCTCAAGCATACCCTGAATTTTTCCATCTTCTCCGAATGTACCGTGAAGAATTGGAATAATTATATCAATAATCTGCTCATTTCTGTTATGTCTGTTAATTTTCAACAGATCAATGGAGTCGTTTGAAGAAAAAGAAGCATTAAGATTGGTTCCGATTTCCTCAGACAATAATTTCATTTTTTTTAATATTTTAAATGAATTGGATGGATTCAACCACTTTCCCCCTTTCGAAATGTATATCGGAATCACATCATACTTATCTTTGTTCAGCCCATTTATTATGGAAGAAGCAGAAGCGAGCGAGACTTCATGTTCTCCAGACTTTCCGCCGAATAATATACCTACTTTTATCTTTTTCATAACCAGTTATCGATTAAAATTAAAAGGAGGATATAAAAATATCCTCCCCTATTAATACTCCGAATTTAACTCTTTACTGTGCACCCATAAGAGAGACAAAAGATTTAAAAATATGTTTATCAAAGTGCCCCTCTACACTTTTCATTATATATAGAGCTTCAAATGTGTTAAGAGCAGGTTTGTAAGTCCTTCTGGTAGTTATAGCATCAAACACATCAGCAATGGCAGTAACCCTGCCAAAATAACCTATATCCTTTAGAGTAATCCCTTTTGGATATCCCTCACCATTTGCTCGTTCATGGTGCTCTAAAACTGCTGAATAGGAAATATCTGGAAGCTGAGCGGTTTTTATTAACAAATCATATCCGTATTCCGGATGTCTTTTCATTTGGTTAAATTCTTCCTCCGAAAGTGGTCCATCCTTACTAACTATTTCATAACTAACTTTACTTTTGCCAACATCGTGTAAAATGGCTCCCCAACCGAGGGAATGAAGTTCTTTTTTGTCTTTTATTCCAGATTCATTTCCAAGTGCTATCGAATAAACACCGACATTTACAGAATGAGTATAGGTATAATAATCATAGGAAACAACACTTGCAAGACACTTGAATGCAGACTCATCAGAAAGAATATAATCCAATGTATTTGAGATAAGTTTCCCACAGCGTCTAATATTTTCACTGCTTTCTGGATTTTCCAGAACATCGACAACAATCTCAGTGGAGCAATCATATACAAGTTCTGCCTTTTTACTGGATGGAACAGATTCATCAGAAATTATCTCATCAAGATGTTCCTCGACATAATTCATATATTTCTTTCTATCTCTGCCTACTATAAGAATTTCTTTAATGTTACTATCTATCAATTTCTTCTTTTCATTCTCACCAAAAGGAAGATTTGCCTCTCGATAAAGAACAGAACCTTTCCCCAATTTCAGATATATATCAAAATCCAAAACCGTATCCACCCTAAGGCTCTCAATAGGAACCAATATATTTCTTGAACCAATCATTTTGTATAATTTAATAAAAATAATAATATAATCCAAGAAATTTTAATTATCTGAAACATTATTCCTTAATACTCATAAAAATATTGACTTTAATTTTTTATTGATTTAATTTTTATTAAACTCAATCGAACCTCTTCTCTAAAAGGAGGAGGTTTTAGTTATGTTTCATCCTTATATATATTTATTACAGGATGTTGAGTCAATAAAAGAACAGTTTGTGATATAAATTATCATATAATTATTAATTTATTCAAAAAATTATAATGAAATGGCCAGGTCGCAAGTTACAGTAATAAAAACATCACCTGAAAGGGTGATTGACGATTATAAAAGACTTCTTCATTCTGCCAAATATCAAAAATATATACCAAAAGAATATAACACCGCCTTAAAGATTAATATCAGCTGGCACCATTTTTACCCAGCATGTTCTACAACCCCATGGCAGCTTGAAGGTGTGATAAAAACAATGCTCGAGGATGAATATCCAAGAGAGAAAGTATACGGATGTCACAACAGGACAGTAGTAGTAAGTGCAAAAAAGGGAGAAATTAATAACAAACATAAAAAAGTACTTGAAAAGTATAACGTTCAAAATATTCACCTTTACGAGATGGAAGAATGGGTAAACTATGAGCCGAAAGGGAAAATTCTTGTGCTGGATAAAATTTTTCCGAAAGGGATAAAAATCCCTAAAAGACTTATAGGAAGTAACATCATCCATCTTCCAACAATGAAAACTCATGTTTTTACAACAATTACTGGAGCAATGAAAAACGCATTCGGAGGGCTTCTGCACGACAAAAGACACTGGACTCATTCTGTGATTCACGAAACTCTTGTTGACCTTCTTACTATACAAAAAGAAATCCACACCGGGATTTTTGCTGTAACAGATGGAACATTTGCAGGGGATGGACCGGGCCCGAGATGTATGGAGCCCCATATAAAAAACTTCATTCTTGCCTCTGATGACCAGGTGGCAATTGATGCAATTTCTGCCAAAATGATGGGGTTTGAACCAATGTCAATAAAATTCATCAGACTTGCCCATGAAGAAGGGCTTGGAATTGGAAATCCGGAAGAAATCAATATAGTAGGGGAGGATATCTCAAATGTAAACTTTAATTTTAAATGTGACTACAAGACCAACACATTTGCATCCTGGGGTCAAAAAACTATATACTGGGGAGCTCTTAAGCCTCTGGAAAAAATTCTATTGAGGACATTTATCACCCCCTGGTCTTATTTAGCCTCAATTGCTTACCACGATTGGTATTGGTATCCTTTCATCGGGAAAAAAAGGGTAAAAGAAATAATCAAATCAGATTGGGGGAAATTATGGGAGAAATATTAACTTTTGAGATTTTCTTTCCGTTAACCTCAAATAAAAATTTTTAATAAAAATTCAAGAAAATAGAAAAGTTGTTTTCAATATATTAAAGAAACATTTTCATGTTTCGTTTAGTATAATTAACAAAAACATTTTTTTTGATTATCCGAATAAAAAAATAAAATATTTTTGAACAAAAAATGAATAAAATTAGTGAAATTAAAGAGGTTGATAAAAAATGGCAGATCTATTTTTATAGTATTTAAAAACTTTATCAGATATATACTAAAAAAGCGGCGTTAATATGAATAGATCAACTCTGATTATTATTTTTAAAAAAATATTTAAATTGTGCTCATTTAAAAAAATCCTTATACCATTATTGTTAATTTTGCTTATCAATTGTGATAAAAATCCTATTCAAACTGAGGCAGATCCTTATTTGTTATCAGCTCAGGAGAAGGTTAAAGGATTGATTTTTAGTGAGGTCTATCTGGATGAAAATCAGCCTTCAAAAAGTTGGGTTGAAGTATGGAACCCAACAGATAAATCTCTTATTCTCGCGACTTTTCGTATTTCACATATAAAAACCGGTAATATTCTTCCTCCCGACATTCAAAGAAATGGAGGCATCTTAGTAAACCGGGATGAATACCTGGTTCTTTGCGTAAGTGAGGCTCATTTTAATTCCGAATGGGGAAATATAAAAAATCTGGTAGCCGTTGATGCTTTATCATATTTTTCTTCGGGAGGCTTTATTGCGTTGACTACCTATAGCTTAGAAGATATTTGTTTTGATGCATTTCGTTATGGAGTTCCGGAAATGTCAGAGGAATTCGAGGATTTTTGCGGTAGTCAGGTTATACCTTTTTCAAAAAATGGGAAAAGCTATTCACGAAATATATTAACAACAGAGGAAGGAATAGACATCTCTGATTTTCATGAAACTGCTCCAACACCAGGTATTCTTAATGAAATTCTCAATTTAAATTAGATGAAACTGCTGAAAAATAGATTGCCTTGTTGTTTCGCTCCTCGTAATGACATATTGGCTGTTGTTATTGCAAATCCGAATCTTTAGGAGTAGCAATCAGGTTCAAATTAACCATCTTATATGAATTTTTTTCAACATTACTGTAAAATCAAATTCTTTATAAATTTTAAATTTAGAAATTTCAAAATTTGTCAGGATTTTAATAAATAGAAAACTTAATACCTTCTATTTTCAATCATTTCTGCAAGTCGGAATAAATTTTCAGTGTTATTTCCAAGATTTTTCAAATAACCGGTAGATTTTTTTATTCTTTTATTTACCTCTTTTTCTATGTAAGAAATTATTTCATATTTATTCAAGAGTTCTTTAATAAAAAACATATCTTCCTTTTCGATTTTAATTTTTTTCACCAATTTTTTTAAATAGTATTTTTCTTTATTATCTGCCTTCTGTTTCAAAAGTATAAGAGGATAAGTTTTTTTCCCTTGAACGAGGTCACTTCCTGGTTGTTTCCCAAGAGTTTTTCGATTAGAAATTATATCAAGTAGGTCATCCTGAATCTGAAATGCAATTCCTATATTCATCCCAAAAAGCCTTAAAGCAGATATTTGCTTTTCGGAACCACCTCCCAAGATAGCGCCGATTTTAGATGATATTGACATTAATATACCTGTTTTCATTTTGATCATATATA
>JAUWXV010000242.1 GCA_030616165.1 bacterium
CTCAAGATGGCGTGTCTACCAATTCCACCACTTCGGCAATTTTTCGGATTCGATTTATCGAACCCGATGTATTCTCAAGATAGCGTGTCTGCCAAATTCTACTAATTCGCCTTTTTAATATTCTTTAACTAATGACTATTATTTCGGGTTTTTTACAGAAGATTTATTATTGGAAACAGGATTATCTTTAATTTGTGACTACTCCTGTTTGGGAAAAGGAGGTGGTGTTTCAGGCTGGGTAGTCTGAATTTCACCTGGTTGTTCTTCTGTAGTTTGCTGAACGGCTCCCGGAATAGCAGGAAGTGCAGATGCTGGACTTATTCCTCTTCCCTTTGCTGCCTCTTGCTGTATTAGACTTTTAGGCGCACTGGAGCTTTTTGAAATTATACTATGTCCGATATTGGACAGCATAAAAAGAATCGCTAATACAGTAGTTAACTTGCTCAAGAACGTTGCTGCACCTCTTCCGCCGAACACTGCACCGGCTCCACCCCCACCACCAAACGCTCCCGCTAAACCAGAACCTTTACTCGACTGAAGAAGAATTACCATTACTAATAATACACAAATCACAACATGTATAAATAATAAAAATCCTATCATCAAACAACCTTTCCAAATTTTAGGTACTTTCAATTATGGAAATAAAATCGTCAACTTTCAAACTCGCTCCGCCAACGAGCGCACCATCAATATTCGGTTGAGAAAGAAGACTTGACGCATTTCCCGGATTAACACTCCCTCCGTATATTATTCTCAATTCTTCTTTTATATTATTACTACATATATTACCTAAAAGTTCCCTTAAAAATATATGAACCTCTTCAGCCTGTTCTGGAGTCGCATTTTTGCCTGTTCCAATTGCCCAGACGGGTTCATAAGCAACAACAAGTTCATGAGCATCATTTATCGGAACATCTTTCAAACAGGTACTAATCTGATTTAAAATTACCTCTTCTGTAATCCCTTTTTCCCTTTCTTCAAGTTTTTCCCCAAGACAAAGAATCGGGATGAGTCCATCTTCTTTCGCACGGAGAATCTTCTTTCTGATAAATTCATCGGGTTCACTAAAATAATTTCTTCTCTCTGAATGTCCGAGTATAACATAATCACATCCCACCGACTTCAGCATCTTTCCCGAAATTTCACCAGTATATGCTCCTTTTTCCTCAAGGTAGAGATTCTGTCCCCCAAGTTTAACATTTTTGTCCTTAATCAGTTCGGATATTTTATATAAAGAGATAAACGGAGGGCAAAATAATATATCTCTATCATCATAACTTTTAATCTTCTCCAAAATCCCCTCAACAAGTTTCACAGACTCATCGAGAGTTTTATTCATCTTCCAGTTTCCTGCTATCAGTTTCTTTCTCACCTTTTTGTTCCTTATATTTATCGTAACTTTTGCAAATTTTTGAAACGGATTTGATAAGTCAAGACCCTACACATTATAATATTAATGTAGGGATTCAATTCGTCGAGACAAAACTTGATTATTCAATCTCCAGAGCCTTTACCCCTGGAAGTATTTTTCCCTCAAGCAGTTCGAGAGATGCCCCACCACCGGTAGAAACATGTAACATCTTATCTGTCAGATTAAATTTTTTAAGAGCAGCGACTGAATCCCCGCCTCCTACAACAGATACGGCTCCTCTTTCTGTTGCTTTTGCTATTTCCTCAGCTATCATTTGAGTCCCCAGGGAAAAACTGTCCATCTCAAAGACTCCCATCGGTCCATTCCAGAGGATAGTTTTAGCTTGGCCAATTTTTTCGGAAAACAACCTGATTGTATTTTTCCCTATATCAAGCATCATCCATTTTTGTGGTATATTTATTACATCAACTTCTTTTTTATTGGCATCATCTTTAAAAGCATCTGCAATAACACTATCAATCGGGAGAACAAAGTCTTTGTTTTTTTCTTCAGCCTTTTTAAGTATGTCACCAGCCAGATTTAATTTATCGTGCTCGCATAAAGAATCTCCGATTTCAATCCCTTTAGCCTTAAAAAAAGTCATGGCCATCCCGCCACCAACTAAAAGTGAATCTACCTTGTCTAAAAAATTCATAATAAGATCGATTTTCCCTGAAATCTTCGCTCCCCCCATTATTGCGACAAACGGTCTTACTGGAGACTCAAGAACTCCACTGAGAAACTTAAGTTCTTTTTCCATTAAATATCCAGCTGCCCTTTTCTCGATAAATTCACAGACACCAACAGTTGAAGCATGAGCACGATGAGCTGTTCCAAAAGCATCATTTATATACACATCTCCCAAAAGGGAAAGTTTTTTAGAGAAATCTTTATCATTATCTGTCTCTTCTCCGTGAAATCTCAAATTTTCCAGGAGAATACATTCATCATCCTTTAATTGTGCAACCATATTTTCAATTTCCTCTCCGATGCAGTCTGGCGCCATTTTAACTTCCTGCCCCAAGAGTTCGCTAAGACGACCAGCACAAGGATTGAGGCTCATCTTTGGATTTACCTTCCCCTTTGGTCTGCCAAGATGGGACATCAAAACTCCCCTTCCACCCTCAGAAATAATCTTTTTGATTGTAGGAAGAGAAGCCCTTATACGGGTATCATCTGTTATATTGCAATTTTCATCAAGTGGAACATTAAAATCAACCCTGACCAGAACACGTTTCCCGCTAAGATCAATATCATCTATACTTAATCTTTTCACATCTTACCTTCAAAAATTTATTCTCCGCATAACAGATACAAAAATCAAAGTAAAATTAATCTATTTTTATATTTCCCTTATACAAAATGGAATAACTAAATTTAAATTAGTTTTTCAATAATATCAATCACCCTCATAGAGTAGCCCCATTCATTATCATACCAGCCAATAACTTTTACCATATTACCTCCCATTACAAAAGTAAGGGCAGGATCAAATATACAGGAATGGGGATTACCAATTATATCCTGTGAAACAATTGGGTCGTCACAATACTCTAAAATACCCTTCATAGGACCCTCTGCTGCCTGCTTCATTGCTGAATTTACCTCATCGACAGTTACGTCCCTTTTCAGAGTAGCAACAAAATCAATAATAGAACCATCGGGCACAGGAACTCTCATTGCGAAACCGTCAAGTTTTCCGTTAAGTTCTGGTATGATTTTACCCACAGCTTTTGCTGCCCCGGTGGTTGTGGGAATTATCGAAAGTGCAGCCGAACGTGCTCTTCTTAAATCCTTATGTGGAAAATCAAGCAGTCTCTGGTCACTTGTATAAGCATGCACGGTGGTCATAAGCCCCTTTTCCATTCCGAAATTGTCATTAAGTACTTTTACCATTGGAGCTATGCAGTTTGTCGTACACGATGCATTGGAAATGATTTTTTCATCTCCAGTAAGAACAGAATCATTAACCCCTAAAACAATAGTTGCATCTATTTCGTCTTTAGCAGGAACCGTCAGAATTACCTTCTCTGCACCAGCCTCAATATGCTTCATTATCTCATCTCTCTTCCTAAAAACACCGGTAGATTCTACGACAATCTTAACATCGAGGTCTTTCCATGGTAGATTTGCAGGGTCTCTTTCTGCAAATATTTTTATCTCTTTCCCATTTACAACAATTGCCGAATCTTTGGCTTCTATAGTTCCGGGGAATATTTTTTGCGTAGAATCATATTTTAAAAGATGGGCAAGAGTTTTTGCATCGGTAAGATCATTTACTGCTATAAACTCGATGTTATCTGACTCGACACCGGCACGAAATACCAGCCTCCCAATCCTTCCGAATCCATTTATTCCAACTTTCACAGCCATATTAAACCTCCCTAAAATTTATTAAATTTTTAAATGATATTCAAAAAATTAACCAAAAAACACTTTTGCAATATCATACAGTTCCAAATCGACCTTTTTTTGAACAGATATAGCCTCTTTGATGGGTATGGATGTAATTTTATTCCCTTGAAGAGCAACCATATAACCAAATTTCTTATCACGAACCAAGTCAGCGGCAGCAACACCCATTCTCGTCGCAAGAACGCGATCAAATGCAGTTGGAGTGCCACCCCTTTGAATATGACCAAGTTTGGTAACACGTGTATCGACACCTGATTCTTTTTCTATTGCTTCACCAACTAATTCACCAATTCCACCCAGAATCTTATGACCGAAATCATCAACTTTACCAGTACTTGAAATGTAATCATCACTCTCCTCGGGTTTTGCTCCTTCTGCTACGACAATGATACTGAAATTTTTTCCACGGTTTTGTCGTTGTTTTATTAGTTTCACCATATTACTAATGGAAAATGGGACTTCTGGGATTAATATGCAGTCAGCTCCGCCAGCTATTCCAGCAATAACCGCAATCCAACCAGTATGTCTTCCCATCACCTCAATTACCATTACCCTGTGATGGGATTCTGCAGTAGTATGAAGCCTATCAATAGCATCTGTAACAATAGAAACCGCTGTATCAAAACCAAATGTATAATCTGTTCCGGATATATCATTATCTATAGTCTTTGGCATTCCCACGCATTGAATACCCATTTCACAGAGTTTATCTGCAACACTTAATGTGTCATCCCCACCAATAACTGCTAAAACGTCAATATCAAATTTTTTGATATTTTCTTTTACTTTATTTAAATCTTCTTCCTTTTTTAGAGGATTTTTTCTTGAAGTTCCAAGGATAGTTCCACCTTTAGGCAGTATTCCTGAAACTGAAAGGAGAGTTAATGCCTCAACCTCTCCTTTAACAAGTCCATCCCAGCCATTCTTTATTCCTACAACATTATAATTGTAATTATCAATCGAGCGTCTTGTAACGCCTCTTATTGCAGCATTTAATCCCGGACAATCTCCTCCTCCTGTTAATATTCCTATGTTCATCTCTTTATAACTCCTTTTTTAATTCTTAAATTTTGTTTATTTCCCAATAAATCGAAATTTTTTGATTAATGTTTCATTAATTTAAAATCACAAGGTTTAATTATAAAGTTATAATAAAATTTCACAAACTGTTAATACAATTAAATTTGATTTTTTATAAAAAAGTTTTAAAAAATTTTTATTTTAATTTTAACAAATTTTGTCTTTAAAGTCAAGAATTATGATTTTTTGATTTTATGAATTATTAAAATTGTACGTTATATCTATATTTTATGTGGAATATAGTATCTCACGAAAAATACTTTTTCAATATATTTATTAAGACTCTTTTAAATTTCTACAAATAGCTGTATTGACAATTCATGAATTGTCCGTACAAAATAAAATTAGGAATAATTAGTGAGACAGAAGTACCTGGAGAATATAAGTTTGTTAATAATCTTTATCATCTGTACATCAGATTAGAATCTATTTATGCAAGAAAGAAAAGACCAAATAAGCATCAAATATTTTAAGATTTATGAGTCCAGTCTAAAAAGGTTAAATCCGTAAATTTCGCTAATTAACGCTAATTAATCTTTTCTAACTGAAGTAATGTTAAGTTCTTGAAATTAGTGTAATTAGCGTTTTTATATCAGACTTATTTACAATCACTCAAAATTTTTCTTGACTTCCCTCGAAAAATGTAT
>JAUWXV010000017.1 GCA_030616165.1 bacterium
GGTATATCCTCGTATTTTTCCTTTATTTTTTTTAAAAGAGTAATGCCGTCCATACCAGGCATTTTTATGTCAACCGAAATTACGTCTGGTTTGTCTTTCTCTAATAGTTCAAGCGCCTGCATCCCACTTTCAGAAGATAGAGGTTCAAAATTATCCTCTTCGAGCCAGGCCGTAAGAGAATCCCTCATTATCATTTCATCATCCACTATTAATATTTTTGGCTTTTCAGGCATTTCTTCTCCTGTATTATTGTTTAAAAAGTTACACTGTTTTTTATTTGATTTTTTTTCACCACAGAGACTCAAAGAAAAAGAGAATGTTAAAAACACATCACCTTGCATACACTGATAATCCTTTCTTCTGCTGGCGAAGGTGTTCTTCACCTTCGCACTTAAACATGTTCATACTGACTCTCTTCGTCTCTGCGGTCCATTTTTTTTCTTTATATTATTTTTTATCCTTTGTTTATTGGGAATTTGATTATAAATGTTGTCCCTTTTCCTTCCTCGCTTTTGACATCAATACTTCCATTATGTCGTTGAATAATGCCGTAAGCCACCGAGAGACCGAGACCTGTTCCTTTTTTATCCTGCTTGGTTGTAAAAAATGGGTCGAATATTTTATTTATTTTTTCTTTTGGAATTCCACAACCTGAATCTGTTATGTAGGTTACTATATTTTTATTATTTTCAGTGTTAATTTTAATACTAAGTTTTCCACCCTCCGGCATAGCCTGAGCAGAATTTATAAAAAGATTCAAAAATACCTGCTCGATTTGTTTATAATCTGCCATAATCTTAGGAAGAGGGGATTTATATTCCTGAATAATTTCTATATTCTGGAGTTGAATCTGATGTTTGATTAGGGAGAGAGTCTTTTTGATAATTTCTTCTAAATTAGTTAATTCCCTGGCTGATTCTGTGGGTCTTGCAAATTCTAAAAGATTTTTAACGATTTCAGAACATCTTGAAGTTTCAGTTTCCATAGTTTTAACATATTTACGTAATTTGTAAAGGTCTGTTGAATCAATATTATCGTATGAAAATTTTTTCTCCATGAGTTTAAGATATGTGAGTATGCCGGTGAGAGGATTATTAATTTCATGAGCAACACCAGCAGCGAGTTCGCCCATAGATGCGAGTTTTGCTGTCATAATAATCCGTGTCTGTGCCTGGATTAATTCTTGATTAATTTTCTGGAGCTGGTCAATCAGGTATGGTAAACACATTTCAATTTCTGCCAAATCCTGATATACAGCAACTGCCTTTTCTCTGCGCGAGTTATAACCACAAGACCCGCAGTTGAGTTCATCTTCTTTTTTGAGTTTATTTACTTTTATTAAAATTTTTGTTATTTCTTCTTCAGATGGCATCGGAAGTTCTATGTTTTCAACTGTAAATGACCTCTGAAAATCAATAGATTTATATTCCTCGACATCTTTATTATATTTTTCTTTATCTAATATTAAAAGCAGCAGGAAATGAAGGTGCTAATACTGCAAAAACTCTTTGATATGAATTAATAAGTTCGTATGTTTTTTCTATACCAGACTCTATTTTTTTTGCATTCTGGGAACATATTTTAACGCAGTTTCCGCATCCTATACAGCGTTCATCCAAAACATATGCCTGACCTTCTTTTATTTTTATCGCTTTGGCAGGACAGTTCCTGACACAGGAATAGCACCTTTTGCAAAGGTCTTTAATTGTTTCTACTACACCCAATTTTATTACCTATTTTTGTTTCATTTATTAGACAATGTAAAAATGTTGACCAGGTCATTGTAATCTTTTTTATACTTAAATATACGATTAATATTTATTTAAATCAGGGATATTACATAATAGATATACTAAAAATTTACAAATTTTGAATATGCAAAATATAAAGTCATAATAGTATTTTAGGTTTTGGAACTAAATATTATTTAATTTGTTTTATATATGGAATTTAATTTTATTTGTTTAAATTATCGTTATTTTTTGATGAGTATTTTATGTAGCAGACAGTTAAAAATATTTTATAGTAGAGTATTAAAAAATGAACAATATATTTAATAAAAATAAGATAATAAAAATACTTAAAGAAATACATGAACCTGAATCCAAACAAGTTGAGAGTATTATTTCAAAAGCAAACGAACTTAAAGGATTAAGTTTAACAGATACAGCATATTTGCTAAAAGTAGATGATGAGGATGACTTACAAAAAATTTTAAATGAAGCAAAAATCATAAAGCAGAGGATATATGGAAACCGACTTGTTCTATTTGCACCTCTTTATCTGTCGAATGAATGTATTAATAATTGTTTGTATTGTGCATTTAGAAGGGATAATAAAGAACTTCTCCGAAAGACACTTGCAGAAGAAGAAATTGAACAAGAGGTTAAAACACTTGAAGAACAGGGACATAAAAGGCTTCTTCTGGTAACTTCAGACTGCGGACGTAAGACTGATATTAACTTCCTGGAAATGGCTGTGAGAAAAGTTTATGAAACTAAAGTAGGGAAGGGTGAAATAAGACGTGTTAATGTGAATGCACCAGAAATGGATGTTGACAATTTCAAAAGACTTAAGGCTGTTGGAATAGGAACATATCAACTTTTTCAGGAAACATATCACAGAAAAACATTTGAATGGATTCATCCGAATGGTAAAAAGTCAAATTATGATTGGCATATAACTGCTATGAACCGTGCCCAGAAAGCCGGGATAGACGATGTTGGGATTGGAGTTCTTTTTGGTTTATATGATTATAAATTTGAAGTTTTAGCATTGCTCCAGCATGCAAAACATTTAGAAGAACAATTTGGTATAGGACCACATACTATCTCTGTGCCGCGTATTGAACCCGCTTTAAATGCCCCTTTGAGTGAAAATATACCTTATTCTGTTTCGGATAAAGATTTTATAAAATTGGTTGCAATCTTCAGATTAGCAGTTCCATATACAGGCATAATTCTTACAACAAGAGAAAAACCAGAATTGAGAAATCTACTGTTTGAACTTGGTGTTTCGCAAATTTCTGCTGGTTCAAGAACCTCACCTAGCGCATATCATACAAAAAAACAACAAATTCCAGAATCAGCGCAGTTTTCCCTCGGTGACCAAAGAACTCTCGATGAAGTAATTGCCGAAATTTCGAGAAGGGGATATTTCCCGAGTTTCTGCACCGCTTGTTATAGACTGGGAAGAACGGGTCAGGACTTTATGTCGCTTGCTAAGCCGGGATTGATACAGAATTTTTGTACTCCAAACGCTGTCTTTACTTTCAAGGAATATCTTGAAGATTATGCCTCAGAAGAAACAAGAAAAATAGGGGAAACAGTAATCGAAAAGTATCAGAATAATATTTCAAATAACGGTGTGTATAAGAAAGTAAAAAGAAACCTCGAAAAACTCGAAAAGGGAGAAAGGGATTTGTATTTCTGATTAACTGAAAGTTTAAAATAAATTCTTGGTATTTGCTTCAATTATAAGGAACATTACAAAAAAATAAAAGTTATACTTGACATTTTGCATTTTTTTTATTAAGATAGTAAATTTATAATGCTAATATAGATTTAAGAATAAGTAAGCCTTGGCATGAATCTATTTTTAAGTGTAATAATTGAGATTATAACTGAGGAACACTTATGAATCTTTGGCGTAAACCGCTGGATTTACAAGATATTAAGGTAGCTCGTGGTGAAATTCATATTATTAAGGATCTATGCAAAGGTTGTGGATTCTGTGTAGAATATTGTCCGAAGGATGTGCTGGAGATATCTGAAGAGTTTAATACAAAGGGTTATCACCCACCCTACATAAAAAATCCTGATGAATGTGTTGAGTGTCATTTATGCGAGATGTTATGTCCGGAATTTGCCATCTATGTAACGTTAAAAGAAGATAATAATGTGGTTAAGTCAGCGTCAGAGGAAGGAGGACAATGAAGACAGACCCAAAAGGGGTATTGGTCGGTTCTCATTATCTTAGTGGCAACCATGCATGTGCGGAGGGTGCTCTTTCAGCAGGATGTCGATTCTTGAGTGTCTATCCAATTATGCCTGCGCTTGAAGTATCTGAGAGATTCCTTGCGAGAGCAAAGGAAGTAGGTGCCACCTTTATTCAGATGGAGGATGAAATCTCGACCCTCGCAGCAGTTTTAGGTGCATCGTGGACAGGAAAAAAATCAATGACAGTAACATCGGGTCCAGGATTATCTCTTATGATGGAAAATCTCGGGCTTGGTGTAATGTTAGAGACACCTTGTGTAATCGTTGATATTCAAAGCGTCGGCCCCGGTTTAGGGTTGCCTAACCGTCCATCTCAGGGTGATATGATGCAGGCACGATGGGGCTCTCATGGAGATTATGAAATCATTGCGCTTGCTCCAAGCTCTCCGCAAGAAATGTTTGACTTCACTATTAAGGCATTCAATCTTTCTGAACACTACCGTGTGCCTGTTGCTGTGATGTCAGATGAGTATGTTGCTCATCTGAAAGAGAAAGTAGTAATTCCTCCGGCAAATAAGATTGAAATTGAACCCCGCAGATATTATGAAGGTCCTAAGGATAGCTACTTGCCGTTTAAAAGAGACGAAGACCTGGTTCCTCGTATGGTTGATATTGGTGAGGGATATAAATTTCATGTTACAGGATTAACCCATGATGACCGTGGCTATCCGATTATGAATGAAGAATGCCAGGAGTATAATGTTCATCCTCTGGTGTGGAAAATTCGTAACTATGTGGACAATATTATTGAAGTCCAGGAAGTTCACGTTGAAGATGCTGAAGTTATAATTATCTCTTATGGAGCAACTTCGAGGGCTGCACTCAAAGCGATGGAGCAGGCACGAAACTCCGGGATAAAGGTAGGAAGTCTCAAACTTGATACGGTCTGGCCCTTTCCTGAGAAACGGGTGGCAGAACTCGCAAAAAAAGTGAAAGCCTTTGCGGTCCCAGAAATGAATTTTGGTCAGATTGTTTTAGAAGTTGAACGATGCAGCTACGGAAATGCAAATGTATTCTTTGTTCATCATGGAGAAAAAGGCGTTGAAAACACAGATAATATACTTTCTGCTGTCAAGCAAGCAGCGCAACAGAATTCAGTAAAAGATGGAATTATTGAGTGTGAATAAGCAAGGGAGTGTAGAATGGAGACACTAAAGACCAAAAAGATGAAAGAAGTTCATCCGATGGAGGATGTGCTCCGCATGAACAGGATTCCGCATATTTGGTGTCCTGGTTGTGGAATAGGTTTGGCTGTCACTGCTTTTGCCGCTGCTCTTGAAAAAGCAAAAATTGATTTGAACAAAGTAGCCATCGTTTCTGGTATCGGTTGTACTGGAAGGGTAGCAGGCTATATAAAACTTGATTCATTTCATACCACTCATGGTCGTGCCATTGCTTTTGCAACCGGGATTAAGGTTGCAAATCCTGACTTGAAAGTTGTCGTTTTTTCCGGCGATGGAGATCTAATTTCAATCGGTGGAAATCATTTCATTCATGCTGCCCGGAGAAATATTGATATGCTTGTAGTTTGTGTCAATAACTTTATTTATGCAATGACTGGTGGTCAGGTAGCACCAACAACACCACTTGCGGCGTATGCTACAACTTGTCCCTTTGGGAGTGTTGAACCACCAATCAATATTCCATACTTAGCAGATTCTTCGGGTGCTGTATATGTGGCAAGGTGGACAACACTTCATATTCGCAGACTTACCAATTCTTTTATCGAGGCGCTCGATAAGAAAGGATTTTCAGTAGTTGAGGTTATTTCACCGTGTCCACAGTATTATTCAAGGATTAATAGATTAGGAGATGGACTTGATATGATGAAGTTTTATCATGATAATACAGAGATACGACATGGGGAGGATACAAAGAACCTCGATATTGGATTTCAGGGTAAGATTATAATGGGTAAATTTATTGACAGAGAGAGGCCAAGCTATACGGAACGGTTTGATTAGTGGTTTTCTCTGAGATTAATGGTGGTGAAAATGAAGGCTAATCCAAGGGATGTACTTACCGGTGTTCATTATATAGATGGTGATGTTGCCGCTGGGTATGGCGTTTTAGCAGCAGGATGCAAATTTGTTGCTGGCTATCCAATTACACCATCTACCGAGGCTGCAGAAACGTTTGCACGCGTGGCTCCAAAAGGTAATGCAATGTTTATTCAAATGGAAGACGAACTTGCTTCAATCTCAGCTGTAATTGGTGCATCCTTTGCAGGAGTGAAGTCGATGACCATTACTTCTGGACCGGGTTACACTCTTATGATGGAGGCAATTGGATTTGGTGCAATGTTAGAAACACCATTTGTTCTGCTCAATATCCAGAGAGGTGGACCCTCTACTGGAGTCCCAACCAAAACTGGGCAAGCTGACATGATGCAATCACGCTGGGGCTCTCACGGAGACTATGAAATCATAGCAATATCCCCTGATTCTCCTCAAGAATTGTTTGACTATACTATAAAGGCGTTTAATTTGGCAGAAATGTATCGTTGTCCTGTTATGATTATGTCGGATGAATGTGTTGGTCATATGACTGAAAAAGTAGTTATACCCCCGGCAGAAGAAATTGAACTTGAACCCAGAAGATTGTATAATGGTCCACCGGGCGAATATTTGCCATTTAAGCCGGATGGTGATTTCATTCCGAAAATGGTAAAAGCAGGTGCTGGCTATAACCTATATATTTCTGGACATGTGCATGATGAAAGGGGCTACCCGGTTACCAATGAGGAATTTAAATCAGTTTATTTAAGACGCCTTGTCGACAAGATTAGACGCAACAAAGACAAAATTATTGAACTTAAAGAAGAAAATACAGATGATGCTGAGGTGATTGTTGTATCCTATGGAATTTCGTCGAGGGTTGCTGTAAGAGGAATAGAAAAGGCACGAGAAAAAGGCATAAAGATTGGCAATCTGAGACTTGTGACCGTCTGGCCATTTCCTGATGAGAAGATAATTGATCTTGCCAAAACCACGAAAGCATTTGTCGTACCAGAGATAAATTATGGGCAGATAGCATTTGAGGTTGAGAGATGCTGTCATGGCAGGGCAAATGTTGTACTCGTTCCTCATAGTGGGGCAGGAGTTCATAATCCAGATGATATATATGATGCAATCGTATTTGCAGCAAAAGAAAAAAAGAAGATTGAAGGAATTGTAGAATATAAAACAAAACTGGAGAAATTGGTTTTCGAAGGAGGTTTCAAATTAAAGGAATGAGCCCAATTATCAATGCTTTTGCTCAAGGCATAAAAAAATCGGGGGTCAAACCCGCTGAGGTCTGTGTCCCCTCAGATATTCCATTTGAACCGAATGTTGTAAAACAATTGGGAGTCGATTATTTCCATACAATTCGGGGCAGGGCTATTGTATTTGGCACTGGGCTCAAACTGGCTAATCCTGCTTTAAAAGTAGTTCCGGTTGTAGGTGACTTGATGACTCTGGGTGGAAATCATTTTGTGCATGCTAGCAGAAGGAATATGGAACTCTTGGTTATATGTGTGAATAGTTTTATCTACAAAAAAATTGGAGGTAAATCTGTTCCTTCGACATCACCTGTATTTTCACTATACTCAACATTTGAGGAACCGTTTAATATTCCACATCTTGGTAACTCATGTGGTGCAATATATACAGCACGGTGGACAGCCTTGCATACTGATGAACTTGTCAATTCTATCGCCGAAGCTTTAAATAAACGAGGTTTATCTGTGATTGAGATTTTGGCACCAGGTCCTGATTACTATACTGGAATTAATAATATAGATTCTAACTTGGTGAAGTTCTACCATAAAAATTCAGAGATAAAAAACAATGAAGATCCAAGGAATGTAGGCATTATGCCTGATGAGAATATTGTAGTGGGTAAATTTACGGATAAGGAGAGACCAACATTTATTGACGTCTATAATGCTCAATTGAGTAAAGTAATTGGTGATAAATTTACACCGTATGGACCTGTGCCGACATCCCGGACCGGTGCCGGTCTCGGGACAGGAAAGAATGAGTCAGGAGGCAAAGATGGCTGAAATCAGGTTTGCAGGTTATGGAGGTCAGGGCATCATAAAGTCGGGTATAATTGCTGGAAAGGCTGCCTCTATCTATGACAATAAGTTTTCTACTATGAGTCAATCCTTTGGTCCAGAAGCACGAGGTGGTGCTTGCAGCTCCCAATTAGTTGTGTCGGAAAGCAAAGTGCTGTATCCCTATGTTACCAAATCAGATGTCCTCGTTGCTATGTCCCAGGAAGGTTATAATAAATTCGAATCCGAATTAAGTGAAGAAGGAATACTCTTGATTGATGAAGACCTGGTAAAACATAAACCACCTCGTGGCAAAATCAAGATTTACTCTATCCCTACAACACGGTTTGCTGAACAGCTCGGGAGAAAAATTGTTTCAAATGTCGTAATGCTTGGATTCTTCACTGCGGTTACCAATATTGTAAGCTATGAGGCTATGAAAAAAGCACTTCCTGGATCTGTTCCTGAAAAGGCGTTAGATTTGAATATGAAGGCATTTGAAAAGGGGTATGAATATGGCAAGCAAAAAGTCAAAATCAAGTAAGACGACCGGTTCAGATAGTAGTATTCAGGATTTTTTAAATGAGAAAGGTGTCACAATACAATTTCCAGAAATCTGTGATAGTTTTCCTATACAAGAAATAACAATGTCATCATGCCGGGTTGCATGCCCGGCTGGTGTGAACATAAAAGCCTATCTCGGTGCAATCACGCGGGGTGATTTTCAAAGAGCCCTCGAGATTGTTAAAGAGACTAATCCCTTGCCTGGTATATGCGGAAGAGTATGTACACACCCTTGCGAATCTGAATGCCGTAGAGGTGAGTTCGAAGATCCACTCGCAATATGTGCACTTAAACGATTCATTGCTGATTACGAACTCAAAAACGGCTCAAAAAATATCGAACCCTGTAAAAGAACAAAGAAAGAAAATGTTGCAATAGTAGGTTCAGGTCCAGCAGGTCTTACCTCAGCTAATGATCTTGTAAGAATGGGATATGGCGTGACTATTTTTGAGGAACTGCCTGTTGCTGGTGGAATGTTGATTACAGGCATTCCTCCCTATAGGTTACCGAGAGATATAATTCAGGCTGAGATTGACAATATAGTAAAACTTGGTGTTGAACTGAAGACGAATACAAAAGTCGACAATATCGACGATTTGTTCAAACAGGGCTATAAAGCGGTGTTTCTTGCAATTGGTGCGCATGAGGGGCTTAAGTTAAAGGTACCTGGTGAAGACGAGTATGAGGGTATTGTTGACTGTATCAAGTTCCTCAGGAAAGTAAATCGCGGTGAGAGGGATAAACCCGGTGAAAGAATCATTGTCATAGGCGGTGGAAATTCGGCGATTGATTCAGCAAGGAGTGCACTGAGGTTAGGATGCAGTGAGGTTTATATTGTATACAGAAGGTCGCGAAAAGAAATGCCCGCGAATGAGGATGAGATAAAAGAAGCAGAGGCTGAGGGTGTGAAGATTAATTATCTTGCTGCGCCTGTCAGGATCATAGGGAAAGATGATAAGGTTACTGGCATGGAGTGCACAAAAATGAAGCTTGGTGAACCTGATCAGTCTGGCAGAAGAAGACCAATCCCAATACCTAGTTCAGAATTTGTAGTTGAGGCAGACACCATTTTGTCTGCAATTAGTCAGAAACCATATATTTCTTGCTTCAAAGATTGTGGGATTAAAATCACAAAATGGGATACATTTGAGGTTAATGAAAAGACTCTGATGACATCAAAGCCAGGTGTTTTTGCAGGTGGTGATGCAGTCACTGGTCCAAGCACCGTGATCGATGCAATCGCAGCAGGACATCGTGCCGCGCATGCAATTGATCGATACATATGCGGTAAGCCACTCGAAAAGGAAAAGTCACCGGAAATAGTTCAGAGAGAGTTAACTCCTGATACGTTTTCTCCAGAGCGAGCAACACGTCTTAAGGCAAAAAAAATACCAATTGAGAAACGAGAAGACTCATTTGCTGAAGTCGAATTGACGTTAAATGAAGATGAGGCTGTGCGTGAAGCAAAAAGGTGTCTGCGGTGCGGTCCCTGCGTTGAATGTATCCACTGTATTAAGGAATGTGAAAAAAGAATGTTTGGTATCTCAACCGACAAAGGAAAAGAATTATTGATGGTGCACGGACTTCCAAAAAATATAAAGTTAACAGAAGAAGTAAGTGCCATGCTTAATGTAAAAGGCAAAGTTGCTGCAGAAGTAAGGATAGAACCAATTGTATCTGAGGTGTCCGAAGAGATGTGCCGCGGTTGTGGTCAATGCGAAAGTGTATGCAACTATTCTGCGATTAAAGTTGAGGAAAAAGAGGATGGTTTGAGAATTGCTCATGTTGATGCAGCCATCTGTAAGGGATGTGGAACTTGCGCTTCAGTGTGTCCAACCGGTGCATCTCACTTAAGCCTTTTCAAGAGCAAAGATATTGAAAAAGAACTGGAGGGCTTTTTTGGCTAAAAACTTTATTCCAAAAATTGTTGCTTTTTGCTGCAACTGGAGTACCGCTCCTGTTGTTAATAAAGCAGTAGAATCAGATGCTCAATTTCCGCCAAATATAAAAATTGTGAAGTTGATGTGCGGTGGAATGGTCACTCTGGCTTTTATTCTGAAGGCATTTGAGTTAGGTGCAGATGGTGTTTTTGTGGCGACGTGTCGTGTTGAGGACTGCCACTACGTCACTGGTGCGCGCAGGGCAGTTGATGTCTGCGACAATACTAAGAAACTTATAGATATGCTCGGGTTTGAGCCAGGTAGGTTTAAACTGGGAAGGTTTTCTTCACTTGAACATAAAGTATTTGAAAAGGCGATAAACGAATTCATTGGTGTAATTAAAAAAATGGGACCTTCTCCAATCAAAGTGCAGCGCAGAACTACTGCAAGCACAAGTAGGTAATCATGATTAGTTTAAAGTCAGCAATAAAGAATTCAAAGGCATATCTGTGCCTTGAATGTGGTAAGTGTACCAGTGTCTGTCCGGTTTCAAAATTTAATAAAGGATTTTCACCTCGGGTATTAGTTAACAGAACGTTGCGCTATTCAGAGAATGATATCTTGACCAACAAAAATATCTGGGCGTGTCTTACCTGTGCCATGTGTGATCTTCGTTGTCCTGCTGATATAGCATACATTGATTTGACGCAGGCAACACGTCTTGAGGCGCAAAAACTGGGTGAAGAGGCAATTTGTTCGCACGGTGGTGCGGCACAAGCTATGATGCGCATTATGACTGCAACGAACCTTCAGCAGAAACGGATGGACTGGGTCGATAATGATTTGAAAGTAGCAGAGAAAGGTGAGGTTCTATATTTTGTTGGTTGTCTGCCGCATTTTGATATTTTGTTTAGTGATAAAGGTGTTCACACTATACGGAATGCGAAGTCAAGTGTGAAGATTCTCAATTATCTTGGCATTACACCGGCAGTCATGCCGCAGGAGCGCTGTTGTGGGCATGACCTGCTCTGGAGTGGTGATATGGAAAACTTTAAAAAATTGGCAGAGTACAATATTAATGAAATCAAAAAGACCGGAGCAAAAAAGGTCGTATTCTCGTGTCCAGAAGGCTACAGGACATTTAAGATTGATTATCCAAAATATTTTGATGTGGACTTTGAGGTGCAGCACATTACAGAGTTGCTGAGGGATGCCATAAATGAGGGGAAATTAAAGTTCAGGGAAATTGACAAGGTGATAACGTTTCAGGACCCATGCAGATTAGGTAGGCACCTTGGTATATACGATGCACCGAGAAAGGTCTTGTCATCGATACAAAAGTTAAAACTTACTGAGATGCAAAGAAGTAAAAAACGTGCGGTTTGTTGTGGAGTGAGTGCATGGATGAACTGTTCATTCTACTCTAAGAGAATCCAGATGCTGAGGTTGAAAGAGGCAAAGGAAACTGGCGCTGAACTATTTGTGTTATCATGTCCAAAGTGTGAAATCCATTTTAATTGTGCCATGAAAGAAGAAGAGGCAAGAGATGATATCAAAATTCCAACTGAACAATTGGTCACATTTGTTGCAGATGCACTCACGTGATTGTTATGTTAGAGAAGAATGTTGTTGAAGAATTATAATATTTAGTCAAAAAAAGGAGTCTTTAATGAATATACTGATAGCAATTACAAAGGGGGGTGATTAGATGCCGCAGGATGATTTAAGGATAGGTGTTTTTGTTTGCGATTGCGGAACAAATATAGCCGGTTCAGTCGATACAGATGCACTCGTAGAGGAAGCCAGGAAAATGGACAATGTTGTCTGTTCCATAAAGAATCGCTATACGTGTGCTGAACCTGGACAGCAGGAAATAAAAAAAGCAATAAAGGAGCACAAGCTTAATAGAGTTGTGGTTGCTTCTTGTTCGCCGAGGATGCATGAACCAACATTTCGTGGATGTGTTTCTGAAGCCGGTTTGAATCCTTATCTTGTTGATATGGCAAATATCCGTGAGCAGTGTTCCTGGGTACATATGGGTGACCGTGAGGCAGCTACTAAAAAGGCAGGGGATACTATCAAGGCATATGTTGCACGAGCACGATACCTTGAACCTCAGGAAGAAAAGGAGATTGCGGTAAAACAATCAGCACTTATTATAGGTGGTGGTGTAGCAGGAATACAGGCAGCGCTCGACTTGGCTGATGCAGGCTATAAAGTGACATTGGTTGAAAAAGAACCATCGCTGGGTGGATTAATGGCGCAACTTGATAAGACCTATCCAACAATGGATTGTTCGATATGAATTCTCGCACCGAAGATGATGGATGTCGGTCGACATCCAAACATAAACCTGTTAACATACAGCGAAGTAGAATCAATATCCGGCTATATTGGAAATTTTCACGTTAAGGTACGTAAGAAGGCAAGGTATGTATATGAAAACGAATGCACTGCTTGCGGCGACTGCACCAAAGTCTGTCCTGTGATTGTGCCTGACGAGTTCCAACAAGGATTCTCATCGCGTAAGGCTATTTATATTGCATTTCCTCAAGCAGTACCATCTTCATATCTAATCAATATGGACAACTGTCTTGGAACAAATCCAATTGCCTGCGGTAAATGTGCAGAAAAATGTGAAAAGAAATGTATTGACTATGACATGAAGGATGAGAGCGTTAAGTTCGATGTCGGTGTGGTCATAGTTGCAACCGGAATGGATGTTTTTGACCCCACACCGTTAGATGAATACGGTTATACAAAATATGAAAATGTAATAACAAGCATGGAGTTTGAACGTCTCATCTCTGCAGGAGGACCTTCGGACGGTCACTTCATACGACTAACTGATAGTAAAAGACCCGAGACTGTTGGTTTTATACAATGTGTTGGTAGCAGGTCAGAGAAATATGGTAATCCATATTGTAGCAATATCTGTTGTATGAACACGATCAAAGACACGCTCCTGCTTAAAGACCACTATCCTGATATTGAAGCAAAGGTATTCTACATTGACATCAGGGCATTTGGAAAGGGATTTGAAGATCTGTTCAGGCGCAGTAAAGAGGCTGGCATAACATATATCAGAGGTATTCCGGGTGAGATTTTTGAGGATCCCAAGACACGCAACTTAAAGGTGATGGTTGAGGACACAACTGCGAATAAGATTGAAGAACATGAATTTGATATGTTCGTGCTCTCTGTGGGTGTAACACCAAGATTTGACATGCCGGAAGTCCAGCAGCTTCTCACACTCTCGAAAACTTCCGATGGTTTCTTTATGGAGGCTCATCCGAAACTGAAACCGGTTGATGCTCCAACTTCTGGAGTATTCTTTGCCGGCTGTGCTGAAGCACCAAAGGATGTAAAGGATTCAGTGACACAGGCAAGTGCTGCAGCAGCACGTGCTGAAACAGTGCTCTCAGCAGGCAAGGTTAAACTCGAAGCAATCACGTCAACAATTAATACTGACTTATGCCGTTTCTGTGCAGTCTGTGCTAAGGGATGTCCGTTCAATGCAATCTCTGTTAATCCAAAGAAGAAGACAATTTCCTATGTTGAGGCATTGTGTAAGGGATGCGGAACTTGTAGTGCTGATTGTCAGTTTAATGCAATAACAATGAAACATTTCACTGATGAACAAATCATAGCACAGATTGATGCTTATCTCGAAGAAGACCCATATAGTAAGGTTATTCTATTTACCTGTAATTGGTGTTCTTATGCTGGTGCTGATACATGCGGACTCGCACGATTGCAATATCCTCCAAATCAACGTTTGATTAGAACAATGTGTAGTGGTCGGGTTGATGAAAAATTCGTACTGCATGCGTTTAAGAATGGTGCGCCAATGGTAGTTGTATCAGGATGCCACTATGCTGACTGCCACTATATCGATGCAAATCGACAGACACAGAAGAGAGTTGAGAAACTTTGGGATAAATTTGAGAGACTGGGAATTCGACCGGAGCGGCTATTGCTTGAGTGGATCAGTGCAGCTGAAGGTCAAAGGTTTGCCAAAATCATGCGGGATAATGAAGAATTAAGAAAGAAAGTAACAAAAAAAGAGATTGAACACACCATTAAAGTATTAACTGAAGAAGAGGAGAAAAAAAAAGCAAAGAAAAAGTAATTTGAATAACCATAGTGAGGAGGTCTTTATGGCTGAAGAGAGAGATTTTAAGTGTATGCGATGTGGGGCAGTACTAAAATTACCCTACACAAAGGGAGTCATGGAGGAAAGAAGGTGCCCCAAGTGTGGCTCTAATAGTATTCGATTAATCAAAGATAAAGATAAAGCTCCGAACAATGAAACAAAATATATGATTAAGGAATACCCCAAAAAGGTTATATTAAAAGGGGGTGAACAGGTAGTATTAAGACCACTTGTAAAAAATGACAAACAAAAATTAATCGACTTTTTTTCCAGAATTCCTCTTGAAGACAGAATGTTCCTTAAAGAAGATGTTACCGACGAAAACGTAATAGAATCATGGATAAAAAATCTCGACTATAATCGGGTTATACCAATTATTGCTGAAACTGAGGATGAAAAAATAATTGGAGACGCTACTTTACATATAAGAACTTTTGGATGGAGAAGACATGTCGGAGAAATCAGAATAGTTACTGATAGAGAATTCCGAAGACAGCATCTGGGCTTTCTTCTTGCAAAAGAAATCTTCCATCAGGCTTTGAGCCTAAAACTTGAAAAGGTTCTGGCTGAAATGATGGAAAATCAAATTGCTGCAATAAATGTATTTAAAGCTTTAGGCTTTGTGAAAGAAGCTGTATTAAAAAATCATGTTATGGACCTTAATGGAAATAAGCATAGTCTCATTATAATGACTCAGAATGTAGCTTCTCTATGGGAGAAAATTAGTGATATTATTGAGGAAGGTTATAGAGATATGTCTGGTGCTTAATAAAATTTTTCTTTTTTTCCTTGACTATAAAATAAAAATATCATATTTTCATTTTAAAATGTAAAATATAATTTAATTATCAGTAAATGGAGGGAATAATGCCCAAAAAAAGAGACAAAAAAATCGACAAAAAGCATCAGCTGTCCAGGCGTAGTTTTCTTAAAGGTGTGGGTAGTGGTGCTGTTACTGCGGCGGTTATTCCATCTTCAATTGCAGCTATAAAAGCAAAAGAGACTATTTCTTTTCAGGAAACTGGTGTTGAAAAGGAAGTCGTAAACCTTATTATTAATGGCAGAACTTATAATGTGGAGGTTGAAGCAAGAGAAATCCTTGCAGATACCCTTCGAAAGAGACTGAACCTTACCGGGACGAAAATAATATGTGGTCAAGGTGCTTGTGGTGCATGTACGGTTTTAGTTGATGGAATACCGATTTATTCTTGTATAACCCTTACTATGGATGTCAACAATAGAGATATTACCACAATTGAAGGATTGGCATCTGACGGAAAACTTCATCCCGTTCAGGAGGCGTTCATAGAAAAAGATGGAATGCAGTGCGGATTCTGCACCTCTGGTCAAATTATGTCGGCAGTTGCCCTGCTGAAAAATAATCCAAATCCTGCCCTTGAAGAGGTTAAACTTGGTATGTCAGGAAATCTATGCAGATGTGGTGCATATCCAAAAATTTTTGAATCAGTCCTTGCGGCTGCAGAAAAGGGAAGGAGGTGATTGTTATGACAAGAGGTTTTAAAATTCCAAAAAGGGTAACAACTGAAATAGATTTTGAAGGTGAAGTTATCAAAATCGATGCCGAAGTGCCAGAACAAGAACCCGAACCAATTCCCGAAGATAAAAAACTCAATATTATTGGTAAAAAAGTCCCTCGAATTAATGGTGAGGAGATAGTTACAGGAAAAGCAAAATATGCATTCGATATAAATTTACCAGGAATGCTCTATGGAAAAGTGCTGCGCAGTCCACACCCACATGCCAATATTTTAAATATTGATATGAGTAAAGCAGAAAAACACCCGGGAGTCAGGGCTGTTATAAATTTGAATAAAAAAAATGTAAGGTATGTAGGTGAAGAAATAGCCGCTGTAGCTGCCGTAAATGAAGAAATAGCAGAAGAGGCTCTTGACTTAATAGAAGTAGAATATGAGAAACTGCCATTTGTTGTAAATATAAACAGAGCAATGGAGCCTGGTGCACCCAGGGTTAGTCCAGATGGAAATATTTCTAAGCCAAGAACAAGAGAAAGAGGGAATATAGAAGATGGCTTTAAAGAGGCGGATGTCGTTCTTGAAAGAACATACAAAACACAGGTTGAAGTTCATAACTGTGCAGAAGTTCATGGAAGCGTTGCTAAATGGGATGGAGAAAAAGTAACTGTCTGGGATACAACGCAGGCAACTCACGGAGTCAGAAGGTCTTTAGCAAAAACACTTCAACTTCCAGAAAGCAATGTAAGAGTGATAAATCATTACATGGGGGGAGGATTTGGAAGCAAATTGGGTTTAAATGTTCACACTGTTGCTGCAGTAAACTTATCAAAAATAGCTGGGGCGCCCGTGAAAATTATGCTGACCAGAAAGGAGGAATCATACTGTGTTGGCAATCGTCCTGGTACTATTCAGACTTTAAAAGGAGGAGCAAAAAAAGATGGGACTATTACTGCATTTCATTATAAGTCACACAACAATGGTGGAGTTGGTAGTGGTGGTTCCAATGCATCGCCAATTTGGGATATGTACCAATGTCCGAACTGCCTGATTGAAGAGTCAAGTGTATATACCAATACAGATGCTTCTCGTCCGATGAGGGCTCCCGGATATCCTCAGGGGACATTTTCAGTGGATTTGTTTTTGGATGAACTGGCAGAAAATTTAGGTATGGACCCATTGGAATTGAGAAGGAAAAATTATACAACTAAAAATAGGGGAGGGACCGGAACCCCTTATTCAAGTAAAGGGCTTGATAAATGCTACGAATTGGGTGCTCAAAGAATAGGGTGGAACAGGAGAAATAAAAAACCTGGTGAAGGAAAAGGACCAATAAAAAGAGGTATAGGAATGGCAAGCGAAATATGGGGAGGCTCCGGCGGTCCGGGAACACAATTAGATTTCAGACTTATTACGGATGGTGTGGTAGAGATAAGATGTGGTACACAGGATATAGGTACAGGAACATATACTATAATAGCACAGGTCGCAGCCGAAGAACTTGGAATCGACATTAAAGATATAAAAGTTATGATTGGTGATTCTGATTATCCGCGTTCGGGCTCAAGCGGTGGAAGTAATACTGCTGCATCTGTGTGTCCTGCTATAAGAGCTGCTGCTGCCGATATTAAAGGGAAATTGTTTGCTATTGCTGGTCCTCTTTTAGGAGAAAATCCTGAAGAACTTGATGTCGGAGAAAGCAAAATTTTTGTCAGAAACAATAAATCAAAAAGTATTAGTTTTAAGGAAGCTTGTAAACAAATTACAGAAGGTATGCTGACAAGCAATGAAACGAGAGGACCGAATCCTAAGGGATATGCTTTTAGTACATTTGGAGCACACTTTTCCGAAGTAGAGGTCAATACCTTGACAGGTAAGGTAAAAGTAATCCGCCATGTTGCAGCACATGAAAGTGGAAGAAGTATAAATATATTGACATCCGAAAATCAAATTCAGGGTGGGACTGTTCAGGGTTTGAGTTATGCCTTTTTCGAACAGAGAATTATGGATGAACAGACTGGAAAAATGATTAATTCAAATTATTATGATTACAAAACACCAACCGCTATGGATACTCCGCAGATAGAACCGATTATTATCGATTCAGTTGACCCCGTATTAAACAATCTTGGTATGAAAGGATTGGGTGAACCGCCAAGGATACCATCACATGCCGCTATGGCAAATGCAATTTACAATGCAATTGGGGTTTGGATACGGGAACTTCCTATTACTCCAGATAAAGTGCTTGCGGCTCTTGAAGAAAGAAAGGAGGGTTGATGATATGAAAAATTTTACTTATATCAATGCAAAATCTATAAAAGATGCGGTTGAATCCCTCGGTAAAAACTGGAATGAATCCGTGGTGAAAAGTGGCGGGACTGACCTTTTAGGTGAATTGAAAGGTATGATTATATCTCCTGAAAAAGTTATCAATCTTAAAACGATCCCGAATCTTGATTATATAGAATCAACACAGGATGGTGGATTGAAAATAGGTGCTGTGACAACTATTACTAAAATATCAGAATCTTCTCTTATTAAAACAAAGTTTCCTGTTATTTCACAGGCAGCATCGAAAGTAGCGAGTCCACAACTTCGAAATATGGGCACTCTCGGCGGAAATCTTTGCCAGAGACCAAGGTGTTGGTACTATAGGGAAAATAGTATCTTATGTTTAAAAAAGGGTGGTTCCCAGTGTTATGCATTTACCGGCGAAAATAAATTTCACTGCATATTTGGAGGTGGACCTTGTTTTATAGTTCATCCATCTGATATGGCTGCTTCTCTTATATCATGTGATGCTGAGATTAAAATCTACGGGCGAAAAGGTGAAAGGGAATTAGAATTGAATAATTTTTATCTCTTACCCAGGGAAAACGTAAATAGAGAAAATGTTCTAAATCCTGATGAAATCGTTGTTGAAATAATAATTCCCCCTCCCAAAAATAATACAAAAAGTATTTACATTAAACAAAGTATTAGAGAAACTTGGGATTTTGCATTATGCAGTGTTGCTGTTTCAATGAGCATGAGCGGTTTGAAATGTGATGATGTCAGGATTGTTTTAGGAGGAGCGGCACCTAAACCTTGGCGTTCAATTAATGCTGAAAATGAGTTGAGAGGGAAAATGATTACCGAAACGGTTGCAGAATCAGCCGCTAAGGCAGCAGTTAATAATGCACAGACTATGAGGGATAATAAATATAAAATTAATCTATTCCAGAATATTATTAAAAGTGCAATTCTTGAAGTTATAAAAAGTTGATAAAAATTTACTTTTTTATCTTCTTTTTATTATCATATTGTATTTAAAGTAAAATTGAAGTGGTATTATCTTCAGAATAATAAAAAATTTAGTCAGAGATTAATAAAAATAGTAAAGGAAAGTGCTTCAGAAAAAAATTTTATATAGGAAAATACTCATACGATTTTCTCTTTAATATTATTTGATGATGCAAAATACACCTCAAGTATAACTTGAAGCAAGATGAAAAAATTTTATAATTCAAACCAAATAGAATATTCTTGCCTGAAATTTCATGAGATATATACCTTTCGTAAATAACAATTGTTGTTTTTAGATTTTTCTTTTTTTGTGGTAAAGTCCTTATGTTAATATATTCAATCAATTTAAAATAAATTTTTCTTGATAAATTAAAAATTTAATGTTAAATTTATATTTAAAGAAATTATGAAATGTTATACGGAGGTATAAATAATGGCTGAAGTAGGAATAAATTTTTCTGATATAATTTTCTGGGGAGAATTAAATGAGGGGAAGAGTAAATCTCCAATAAAATGGAACCACGACATTCTCATAAATTTCACCTATGAAAATAAATCTATCCCCCTTGATGACCTCGATGATGTTATTTCAGTTCTATTAAATGAAGATAAAGAGAATATTGAAAAAAGTTTTCTTTATGAAGGTGTCGATGAATACAAAGTAAAAGGTAAGAAAGGATTTGCAGAGGTTTCAAAAGGTCTGGAGTACACAATAGTGAAACTGTACGGAAAAGATTTTGATTTAGAAGAAATTACAAGCAGATTAACAGTGTCGGGAGCGAAAAATAAAAAACCACATTTTGAAATCAAGATACCAGATAGACCTAAATTGCTTGATGGGAATATACTTACAGAATTCCGATATAAATACTCTGAGGAGGAGAAAGAAAAAGATACATCATTGAGCAGGAAAAAGACAATAATGTCGGTCTTTAAAGGGATTATCTATACAGTTTTTTCTGCACTTATTATAGGATTTATAGTTTATGAAGCCTTTATTACTAAATATAAAGATATTACACCACCTACAGAGAATTTTATTGCTAAAAAAGGGAATTTATTAGGATATAATGTTGAAGGTAATTTGTCACTTTTTTCTTTTGCAAACCCGGTTGAAGAATTAGGCATTGATGAGAACTTAATAATTTTTATCCCCGAAACAGAGGAAGTTACCGATAGAATAATAGTTGAAAAAGCTACTGATTCCTTGGGTAATGTTTTATATGAGAAAGGAGTGAAACAGGTTGAATTCGCATCTTCTGTTGAAGGCTATGATTATGCGAGGGCAAATCAATTTAGGTTTGATACATATAGAAATAAGACTGCTGGTGAAGCAGATTGGTCTCAGTATGGATATTTAGGAACTGGAAAGGCAAAAAAAATAGTTATAAGAGGTAGAGTTATAGAAAGGGAGGATGGGTATTTTCTTTCAATCGGACTCGGATATGCTAAACTGGGAGACTTAGCTGATGAAGGTGAAAGATTTTATGATAATCTGGTTGATAGTGAAAGTTATATCACTGCATTATTCTCGTTAAAATCAGGCAGACCTGTCTATGTTTATGGACAAATTGAGAAAACGTTTACTTCCAGAGAGGGAAGAAACAAAACAGATAAAAAATTATTTGCTTTTAGAGCTCTGTATATGAGGTCAAGAACATAAAAATAAATAATAACTTAAAATTTTTATAGATATTTTGGGAAATAGGAATATATTTTTCTATTTCCCTTTTTATTTAACAATAATCCTCCATCTATGATTTCAAATTATTTAATAAAACCATAGGAGATTGCTTCGTCAATTCGTTCCTGACAATGAAATGTATCATTATATTGTCATTGCGAGGAGTCCCCCCGAGTACTCGGGGGACGACGTGGCAATCTCTTCGTGAAAATCTCTATACTAATTACGTTAATGTATATGGTTTAAATTCTAAATTCTAAATTCTAAACAAATTCAAAATTCAAAACGATATAAGTTTAAATTCACATTAGTATTTATTATTATTGTATTTAGATTTCCCTTTTTTTGTGTTAAAATTAAACAGAACAATAAATACAAATAGGTGCAATAATGAAATATTTTAATTTTATAAGACTGCTTTTGACATTTTTATTTATGCTGTATTTTTATTTAGAAACATTACCTGCTGATAGAGCAGTACAAAGTCTGATAGTCCAAAAAGCCGAACAATCAAGGGATAAAATCATTTCGATAAGGCACTATCTCCATATGTATCCCGAACTTTCTAATAGAGAATACAAAACTTCGGAATATATAGCACAAACTCTTGAAAAATTAGGACTTGAGGTCAAAAGAGGAGTGGCAAAAACCGGTGTGGTTGGATTGTTAAAAGGAGAGAAGTCAGGATTAACCGTTGGTATCAGAGCTGATATGGATGCACTGCCCATTCAAGAAGTAAATGATATACCCTATTCATCAAAAAATCCCGGAATAATGCACGCTTGCGGGCATGACATTCATATGGCTGTTGCACTCGGCACGGCAAAAGTATTAAGTGAAATGAGGGATAAAATAAAAGGTAATGTAAAATTTATATTTCAGCCCGCGGAGGAGGGTGCTCCTGATGGGGAAGAGGGTGGTGCTGCTCTTATGATTAAGGAGGGAGTTCTCGAAAATCCAGAAGTTTCTGCAATCTTTGGACTGCATATATTTCCAGACCTTAAGGTAGGAACTATTGGATATAATCTTACTACAACTATGGCAAGTGTTGATAAATTCGAAGTCATTGTAAAAGGTAAGAGGGCTCATGGCGCATATCCTTGGGAAAGCATTGACCCTGTTGTGACTGCTTCACAAATAATTTTAGGCTGGCAGACTATAATAAGCAGGCAGATAGACATACGCAACCCTGCGGTTCTTACTGTCGGGATTTTTGAAATTTACGGAGAAACCGGCAGATTCAATATCATCCCGGAAAAAGTAAGACTAATCGGAACAGTAAGAAGTTTAAGTGATGGAACAAGAAAACAGGTTGAAGAAAAAATGAGGAGAATCAGTCAGAATATCGCCCGGGCAAATGGTGCTGAAATTAATCTATTTAAATATGTCCACTCCACGCCTGTTGTCGTAAATAATCCGGAACTTGTACAAAAAACTCTCCCAGGGATAAAAGAAGTTGTTGGCAGTGAAAATGTAATATCTGTAAAACCATCAATGGGAGGCGAAGACTTTGAATTTTTTATGGAAAAAATCCCCGGATTCTTTTTCAGACTGGGAATAAGAAATGAAGAAAAGGGAATTTCTCCCTCAGCATTACATACTGCTGACCTTATGGTGGATGAAGATGCCATAATAATTGGTGTAAAGGTAATGGCTAATATCCTTGTCGATTATTTGGAAAGAGAGGGAAATTAACTTTTTAATTCTTTTAAGCATTTATCAGAAATAATAACTTTAACAAGAAATTTTATCCTTTGGAAGAGAAGGAGTCTTTATAAATATAATTTCAAATGCATTGTTTGTTTTATTAAAGATATTATGTTTTTCACTTGGTTCGATTCGAAAAGCGTCCCCGTTTTTTACCTGGTATGCATTATCATCGATTTCTATAATTAGTCCCTCTCCTTCGGGAAAATAAAATGTTTCTTCAACTTGATTATGATAATGTGCACCTAATGATTCTTCGGGCTTCAATTTTAAAACACCCCAGTCTATTTTGGGTCCTGTAAAGAAATATTTAGGACCAGTATCTCCTTTACGATATTCTTTCTCATTTTCATTTACTCTTTCCATCAAATTCTCCTTTTTTATCTATTTATTCCGTAGATTTTTAAATATCAGTAAATAGGGTCTATTGAAAAAAGAAATTATTTATATTAAATCCCTTTTCGCATAAATTATCAATTCCAAATCCGTAGGGGCGGGCCTGTCCGCCTCTGGTGGGCTTGTCCGCCTCTGGTGGGTTTATCCGCCCTTCTTGTTGAATAATTAATGAATACGGTCTAAAGCATAACAGCACAATGAATTCGGGCTATTTTTTACTTTTATTTAATTTATTAGGGTTCCATAAAAATACTTTTTTAGAAATAATCAAAACATCATTAACACAAGATGTCATTACCCCGAGTACTCGGGAGACGAAGCGTGGCAATCTCAACAATTAAATATATTAGTGATTTCAGAACTTGACAAATTTCTTTAATTTATATTATTTTTTCTAATAAATTTTCTAATTCTTCTTCAGTAAAAGATTTTGGATTTGCCCGCATATTACTCTTTCCTGCATTCTTTATAACTTCAGGAATTAAATTTTTTTGAATATTATATTCTTTTAGGTTTTCAGGAATCCCGAGTGCTTTACAGAGATTATAAATGTAATCTAATCCAGCATAAGCGGAAGATTTATCCGAATTGAAATGCTTTTTTGTAATAGCAATTCCTATTTTAGCAAATTTTTCAATATCGTGTGGTAAGTTCTCTTTCATAATGATAGGCAGAAGTATAGCACAAACTTTACCATGTGGTATAGAAAGCGCTCCTAAAGAGGATGATAGACCGTGAACCGCTCCGAGACCGGCATTTGCAAGTGCAAGTCCGCTTAAAAGACTCGCAAGAATCATATCTTCTCTTGCCTTTATATCACCCCCGTCATTATATGCTCTAATCAATGATTTTCCTGCCAGTTCTATTCCATAGATTGACAGTGCCGAAGTAATTGGCTGTGCTTTTTTTGACACGTAGGCTTCAATCAACTGCGTTAAAGCATCCATCCCGCTGAAGGCTGTTTGTTCCCTTGAAAGATTGACTGTCAATTCAGGGTCAACAAGTGCTATATTCGGTATCAAATATGGGCTTCGCATACTTCTTTTGACATTTTTTTCTCTTGAATATATTACAGCGTTTTTAGTTACTTCGGCACCAGTTCCGGCTGTTGTGGGAACAGCAATATACCGAAGAGAAGGTTTTGATATGGGGAGCCCCTTTCCTATACCCTCCATATAATCTGAAACCTTACCTTTATTTGTTAAAATTCCTGAAACTGCTTTTCCTGTATCTATAACACTACCTCCACCAATGCCAATTACCATATCAACCCTGTTTGTGATTCCAATTTCTGCAGCCTTATCCACGGTTTCGGTATCTGGTTCAGTAGATACACCTTCGTATAAGATATACTCTACATCATTATTTTTAAGTTCATATAACAGGAGTTCAAATTTGTTTGTTGCTCTGAAAGATTTTTTACCAGGTATTATAAGTGCTTTTTTACCGAAGGCAGATGAGAGTTTCCCGATTTCCGAAAAAACACCTGAACCAAAAATGATTCTTCCTGCAGAATAAAATTCAAATCTCATATTTTAAGTTTTTTATGACTTGCTTATAATCTGAATTATTTAAAACTATTTATATTTTAATATCAGAACCTTTGAAAAAATGAAAATAATTTTAATTTTTTTACAAATGCTCCATTCACAAATTAAAATAAATGATTTTCCGAAAATTGCAATAATTAATTTAACTTTAATATTTAATGGATTAAAATTATATTATTACTTGCAAATAAGACATTATTTATTTGCTAAAATAATTTGCAAATTTTTTTATTGAATTTATATTGAAAATTGATTATTGTAAACATTAGTAGACTTGAATATTTTTAAGCATAAGTCATTGATTGATAAAAATTATCTTCAAAGCGTAATCTAAATAGGTAAAAATGGGAGAAAAATTAATTACAGAACTTTGGTAAACAATGAAGAATCATAATTAAAAATTAAACAGGGACATCTATGAAAATAAATAAACTCAAAAAGAATCTACAATCTGGAAAAGTAGTTATCGGACCTTTTTTGAAATTAGCCGATCCAGCCATAGTCGAGATTGCTGGATTGGCTGGCTTTGATTTTGTAATCATTGATACCGAACACGCTCCAATCTCCTTTGAAACTGCCCAAAATTTAATAAGGTCAGCAGAAATTGCAGGAATTACTCCTATTATCAGGGTCTCTGAGAACAGTCCGAGCCTTATTCTCCGTTCTCTTGATATAGGTGCCCAGGGAGTTCAGGTTCCTCAAATCTCTACAAAAGATGATGCAGTAAAAGCTGTAGAAGCAGCTAAATTTTTTCCTCAAGGCAGTCGGGGTGTTTGCAGATTTGTTCGTTCAGCAGGATATTCATCGAAAAATCAAAATGAATATTTTAAAATATCTAACCAGGAAACCATCGTTATTGTTCATATTGAAGGTGTGGAAGGTATTGATAATTTATCAGAAATCTTAACAGTAAAAGGTTTAGATATTATTTTTCTTGGTCCTTATGACTTATCACAGTCTTGCGGAGTTCCTGGGCAGGTAAATCATCCAACCGTGATTGAAAAGATGGAAAAGTCTGTTAATCTTTCTAAAAAAATGAATGTTGCTGTTGGAACTTTCGTCGATAATATAGAAAGTGCCAAAAAATGGCTCGCTTTAGGCGTGCAGTATATCTCTTTTTCTGTGGATGTAGGAATATTTTTTAATGCCTGCTCCAATATTGTAAAAGGTTTACGTGGTTGAGACCGTAGGGGCGACCCGCCGGGTCGCCCTATCTAAGGTTTATTATTAGAAGACCCATCAATGAATAATTTGATTAGTGAGGAGAATGGTAACTCCATCTTCAATTGTGTCATCGATGCTCGGTGCACTAAATCTTTCTCCTGAAATGGGTGAGGTAAAATATAATTCTTGAAATAAAAATTTATCAGGATTCTAATTTTAAATATTAATGAAAACGTGAATAAATGAGGCAGTTATGAAAAACAATAAATATCCGAATCGCAGAGAATTTTTAAAGACAACCGGCAATGTTATAAGTGGTGCTGTATTATTTTCGTCAGCACCTTTTGTATTGAGAGGGGGGATGTCGAACAGGATGCCCAATGTTGTTTTTATCATAACAGATCAGATGCGCGGGGATGCTTTAAGTTGTTTGGGTAGTCAAAATGCTCGCACTCCAAACCTTGACAATATGGCTGAAGAGGGAGTTATTTTTGAGAATGGGTTTTCTAACAATCCAATCTGCGTGCCGTCAAGAATATCGATGTTCACCGGTCTTTATCCTAACCAGCACGGAGCGTTAAATAATCGGGGACCTCTTTTAAATTCTCTCGGAAATACACTTTTTCATTTGCTCCGAAAGAAGGGATATAGAATTGGATTTATTGGTAAAAACCACATGATTCAGCCATCTTTGCTAAAAAAATCTCTTGACACCTGCATAATTCGGGGTCGCGAACCATTCAGGGCTTATTCAGAATATGTTCCTCCGTTCTGGCACTGTGATACATACTGGTCAAGCGAGAAATGCTACACCGCCCTTAACACAAATGATGCAGTACAATTTATCAATAATAAGAATTCAGATAAACCTTTCTTTTTAGGGATAAGTTATTTTGACCCTCATCCTCCATATATGGCACCATCTGAATATACAAGCAGGTTTTCATCAAAGGATATGGTTTTGCCTGAGTATATTCCCGCATCAGATTTGAGTACGAAACTTGATGAATTTTTCAGAGCAATGAAATTTGACCAAATCAACGACTCTGACTTAATAGAGACTTTTCGGTATTATTATGCATCAATTTCATATATTGACGATATGGTTGGGAGAGTGATTGATGTTTTGAAGAGAAAAGGAATACTTGATAATACTATAGTGATATTTACTTCTGACCATGGTGATTTTATGGGTGAACATCGGATGGTCAGGAAGGGGATGTGTCATTATGATGCCCTTTTACACGTTCCAAATATTTGGTATGCTCCTGGGTTTATAGAGAATCGTTTCAGAGTAAAAAATCTGGCACAATCTGTAGATTTTCTGCCGACAATTGCTGATTTTTTAGGTGTAAATCTTTCAGGCTCTCTCCCTGGACGTTCATTAAAACCTTTTCTTCAGGGTGATAAAAGGCTAAATGAGGAACATAGTCTCTTTGCCGCAGGAATGTTTGGTGAGATATTTAGCTATTTATTAGGAGAGGGTAAAATGCCTGAAAATCATAAGGATATTCCTTTGCACACACGTGTCTTGAGGAACCTGCACAATGGTTTAGGTAAAAAAACCGCAATGATTAGAACAATAAAATGGAAATTTATAAAAACTGAGGGATATCCAGACGAACTTTATAAAATGGATGGAGGTTGGATTGAAAGAGAAAATCTTGCCAGAAAACCCGAATATGCTAATTTGATTTCATCGCTTAAGAGAAAGATTGAACAGATATGGACTATGTGAAATTACCATAATTCAGCGAAAGATGTATTTAAATGAAATTAAAAATTTCATATTATTCAATTATATTAATTCTTAAATCTTTCATAACCTAAAAAAAAGGGGAAAAAATATGGATAAAATTAATAAGGAAAATAATAGAAAAATAAGCAGAAGGAAGTTTTTTTATCTGGGAGGAGCAGGAATAATTTTATCAGCGTTATTCAATAAAAATTCAATTATGGGTAATATACAATCACCCTCCGATTTTACCGACATTAAAATAACAGCAGTTGAACCGTGGATATTAAAAGCAGGTTCTCTTTTTATTCTTGTTAGGACGAATGCTGGTATTACTGGTATCGGGGAATGCAGCCCGATGAATATAAGGGTAAACGCAGGAATGATTGAAAATGCCATTGCACCGAGAATAATCGGGAAAAATCCTCTTGATATTAATATACTCTGGGAAAGTATGTACTTTGGCACATATAAACTCGGCACGATGGGCAGTCAGCCTGAATCAATTGCAGGAATTGATATTGCCCTGTGGGATATCCTCGGAAAAATAGTTAATCTTCCATTATACAAACTCCTTGGCGGAAGAAGGAGAGAAAAGATAAGGATGTATTCAAGCATAGGCAATGGCTCAAGGAGAACTGTCGATGAAATGGTTCGACTGGCAGTTGATTCTGTCGAAAAAGGTTTTACTGCTTTGAAAATCAGGATGGACTGGGGGAATAATAGGGTCGATGTTAATCCTGAACATGACTGGAAAATTATCAGCCAGGTCCGTAAAACTGTTGGCGACAATATCGAACTTGGTTTTGATGCGAATAATGGTTTTTCGGTATCAACAGCCATAGGAATGGGAAAGCGAATGTATGAAGAACTGGGAATAATCCACTATGAGGAACCAATTGCACAATATGATTACGAAGGAATTGCACAGGTCGTAGAAGCGGTGGATGTTCCAATTGCCGCAGGAGAACATGAATATACACGATGGCAGTTCAGAGACCTCATAAATATAGCAAAGGTTGATATCCTTCAGCCCGATTTGGTTAAATGTGCAGGAGTTACAGAGGCAGTTAAAATCGCTGCTTTAGCATCTGCTCATAATAAAATCCTTGTCCCGCATCAGACTCAGCCGACTATAGGAAATGCTGTTAATCTCCATTTTATATCCTGTTTTGCTAAAGCAGAAGTAGCACAGGAATTCAATAAATCAGATAAAAAAACAGGAACACTGAATAGGGTTTTCAAAAATCCTCTTGTCTTTGATAATGGATATTTTTCTGTTCCAGAGGGAGCAGGAATTGGTCTTGAACTTGATGAAAATGAATTGAAAAAAATTAGAATTTAACTTGACCTATTCATAAGGTTTTAGAGTACAATAATTTGTCATTTCGACCGGAGTCCCTCCGCCGACAGCGGGGGGACGGAGTGGAGAAATCTCGTCCCGACGGTTCGGGATCGACATGACATAATAGTGTTTCTTTCGCTCAAGACAAATTAAGAGATACTTTAACTAATGCCATGTTAAATAACATATGTTCTTTTTTGTAATTTTTACAAAAAAATTTGACTGGAGTTAAGCATTTTTTTAATGAGAAAATAAAAAAAGTTCCTTAATTTTTATATTTGTATAATTTTCAAAAATATGTTAACG
>JAUWXV010000025.1 GCA_030616165.1 bacterium
GGTATATATGACCAGGACCAGATTGAACATATTACTATAAAATATTTAGAAAAGAAGAAAGAGCAAACCGTTAAAAAACAGGACTTGAATTATTTATATTTAAAATCGGATATGAGACGCGGAGCGGAGATTATACTTACGGAAGGTATAAATAAAAAAAGGTTAAATATTTTTGATGCGCAAAAAAAATACCCACAGTTCGTTATGGTAGGAGAACCAGGCTCAGGCAAATCTTCTTCATTATTAAGCCTCTATTCTTGGAATATTGAAGAACTTTTAAAAAACAGGAATATAAAAGATATAATTGCGGATGATAAAATTAAAGGAGTGATTCCGATTTTTATAGAATTGAATATGTATCGCATAATTGAACACGGAGAAAACTGGATTTATAATTCTATAGTTAATGATTTGAATTCATTTATTCATAATGTAAATGTGCATGAATTGGCAGACTATTTTTTAATGCGTGGGAAACTATTAATACTATTAGATGGATTAAATGAGGTATCAATAAAAAATTCGGCAAGAGCAGTTAAAGAGATAAAGGAATTTTTATTAAGATATCCCAATAATAAAATAATTATTACCGTTAGACAGCAGGATTATAAGGGATATTTTTCTCTTCCAGTATTATATATTCAAAAATTTGATACCGAAATAGTAAAAAAAATAATGCAGGCGGAACTTTCAGAAAAAATCGGAAAAAAGATAAATATCGAAGAATTTTATGAGCATCTTGACAGCAGAGTGAAGAAATTAATTCAAAATCCCATGCTTCTTATGATGTTTATAAGTATAGTAAAAAATGATTCAGAGAGGATACCTTCAAATAGGGGAAGTTTGTTTATTAGGTTTATAGAATATTGGTTTGAAAGAGAAGAAAAGAAGGGTATAGAAAAACCGAAAAGAATAGAAAGAATTATCAAGCAGAGCAGTTTGGCTTCTTTGGGATTTGCAATGCAAATGCGCGGAGAAACAAGAGTCTCGGAGGAGATCGTCTGTGAAAAATTGGCTAAAAATCTTATTAAACTTGAAAATAATAAGATTATAAGAAAGGGTAAATTAGGTGCTGTGGATGTTTATAATGATTTAAAGTCTATGGGATTTATTGAGGAAAATTATGGTATGGTAAAGTTTTTTCATCCATCTTTTATGGAATACTTTGCCGCGGTTAATATAAAAGATAAAAGCAAAGAGGAGGTATTAAAATATTCGGACGAAGTTAATTGGGAAGAGACTATGAATTTTTATTATGGACTAATAGATGATTGTTCATTTTTTATTGAGCATTTTTTAAATCGGAATCGTGTCTTTGATGCTGCAAACTGTATAATCTTTGGTGAGTCTAATAGGAAAGAATTGATAGAAAAGGTAATATGTAGTATATCAGAATATCTTGAAAATAAATATGAATATTACAGAAACAGAGCGGAGGAGTATCTAATTAAGATAGATAATCCAATGGTTGATTCCATTCTTATTCGATTACGTGATAAGCAAAAAGATGAAACTGAATTTTCAATATATCGCGAAATTTTAAGAAAAAGAGAAATAATAAAGAAAAAAGAAATAAAATCAGCGATTAGACCTGATGAAAGTAAATTTTTAATCTCAGAAAATAAACCGTCTTATTCAACAAAGAAGGAATTTTTCTATTTATTGGATAAATTTAAAAAAGATAGCCTGAAAGGTTTATTTTTAGAGAGAATGGAAGAATATGTTATAAAGAAAAGACAACCTGAACTTGCTGACATCCTCATCAAAATTGCAAAAAACAGCAGTTATGATATAAGTACTAAATGGTATGCTATCTTGTTTCTTGAAATATCTCTGAAAAAATGGGGCATTGATATATTGTTTGAAATTATGACAAAAAGGCAGATTAAGAAATTTATCCTTGATGTGGATGGATTGAGAGAATCGCAAATCGATAAAAAATATGTTATACTGAATTTACTTATCGACCAGAGAGTGGGAAAAAGACTTCGAAGAGAACTATGTGTGAATCATATCAGTGATATTGAAGAAGAAGGGATTGCTTTTTATATAATAAATTTTGTAGAAAATAATCTTGCCAGGATGGAGAAAGACCTGTCCAATGTTTATTCTCTCGTTGTTGAGAGTTTATTTAGAATAGATACATCTGCTGCTGAAGAATATATGATATTTCTATTAAAGAGGTATCAAAGAGATAAAAAATTAAAAATTGAACTTTCAGAGATTCTAAAAGACAAAGCGATATTAGAAAAGCATTACAGATTTTTTGTTTCCTGTTTAAAAAAGGAGAGAGAACCTAAGATAAGGCAGAATATTATAAGTGCTATCTCCAATACAAAGGATGCTCAATTTTTGATTCCGCTTCTTTCTCTGATTAAAGCTCCAAAAGAGCCTGTATCGGTCAGGAGAAGGGCTATAGAAGCGGTAGGGGAGATTGGCGATATAAATATCATTCCAATGCTGAAAGAACTTTCGGTTGATAATAATCCTGAAATTTATAATCCTGCATTTACTGCGTTAAAAATAATAGAGAGAAAGAATGCCTTTGAAGAGAGATATTTGCTGAAAACAGATATTCGTGAGATCGAAGTTGATGAGCAGATACTTGATTATGATTTTCTTGATGAGGAGAAGAAATTTCCAAAGGTTAAGATATATGAAGATAATAAAGAGATTGTAGAAGTAGAAAATGTTATGATAAATTTAGGTCCAATTTCAGGATTGATATTTTATCTGATTGCGGTCAATGCTCGGATTGATAAACCTATAAATATAGATGGTATAGTAAGTAAACTTAAAGATGATGGAATTTATATCGATAGAGACAGGATAAAATGCAGGATTGCTGATATAAGAAAAAAAATAGAACTGAAACTTAAAGATAAAGTTGACCCATATTTTCTGATTGAAAATGTGAGAAGATTTGGTTATAGAATCAACGCTTCTGTTATTAGGGATTGAAATTTTATCATATTTAGTCTAAATAATTCATAAACTTCTTTATTTTAGATTCTTTCTGTAATTTTGAGATGATTACTTAATTTAAATTTTTACATTTTCCTTTATATTGTAGGGACAGAACAGTGTTCTGTCCCTACAATTAATACAAATGCTCATTATGGATTAGTATCAAAAATAATTAAATCATTCAAAGAAATCGTTATAAAAACCATTAGGCAGCAATGTGGGAATTTTGATTTCCAATGGCAGAGATCATTCTATGACCATGTAATCAGAAATGAAAAATCATTAAGGAATATCAGGAAATATATTATAAATAATCCATTGAAATGGGAATTAGATGAATATAATCCCGTCAATTTTTTTACATAGTTAATAAGCTATTTATTGTAGGGATAGAACACAGTGTGCAGGCAGTGTTCTGTCCTTTTTTTAGAATCAACATATATAAATATAAAAAAGATTATTTCTAAAGATATATGAAAGTTGTGGAAGTTTACCAATGATTACTTAATTATCACAAAAAATTCAGAAAGACCAATTAAAATTTAATTTTAATTATTAAGAATAATTCATGTAAAAGGAGGAGTGAAATTATGGGAAAAGTTATAGGTATAGATTTAGGAACTACCAATTCTTGTGTAGCAGTAATGGAGGGTGGGGAGCCGGTTATAATTTCAAATAATGAGGGATTTCGGACTACGCCTTCGATGGTTGCTTTTAAAAAGAGCGGAGAGAGGATTATAGGTCATCCTGCAAAGAGACAGACAATAACAAATCCTGAAAATACTGTATATTCTATAAAAAGATTTATGGGAAGATTTTATGATGAGGTAAATCACGAGATGGAACAGGTTCCATACAAGGTTATCAGAGGTACAAATAATGTAGCAAGGGTTAAGGTAGGTGATAAGGTTTATTCCCCTCCCGAGATATCTGCAATGGTTTTACAGAAGATGAAACAGACGGCGGAAGATTATTTAGGAGAAAAGGTTACAGAGGCTGTTATTACAGTTCCTGCATATTTTAATGATGCCCAGAGACAGGCTACTAAAGAGGCAGGAGTTATAGCGGGATTTGATGTTAAAAGGATTATAAACGAACCGACTGCGGCATCTCTTGCTTATGGACTTGATAAGAAGAAAGATGAAAAGATAGCAGTTTTTGACTTTGGTGGTGGGACTTTTGATATTTCCATACTTGAAATTGGTGATGGAGTATTTGAGGTAAAATCGACAAATGGTGATACTCATCTGGGTGGGGATGATATTGACCAGAGGCTTATAAATTGGATAGCAGAGGAATTTAAAAAGCAGGAAGGGATTGACCTCAAGAAAGACCCCATGGCATTACAAAGGCTTAAAGAAGCTGGCGAAAAAGCGAAAGTGGAACTGTCTTCTACACTTCAGACCGAAATAAATCTTCCATTCATCACTGCAACAGAAAGCGGTCCAAAACATCTTGTTATGACATTAACAAGAGCGAAATATGAACAGCTGTGCGACGACCTCTTTCAGAAAACAATTGAACCAGTCGAAAAGGCTCTAAAAGATGCAAACATAAGAGCCTCTGATATTGATGAAGTTATATTAGTCGGTGGTTCTACAAGGATACCCAAGGTTCAGGAGATTGTGAAGGATTTGTTCGGAAAGGAACCTCATAAGGGGGTTAATCCTGATGAGGTTGTAGCAGTCGGTGCAGCAATTCAGGGTGGAGTGCTGGTAGGAGATGTAAAAGATGTGCTTCTGCTTGATGTTACGCCGCTTTCTTTAGGAATAGAGACATTAGGGGGAGTATTTACAAGACTTATAGAAGCCAATACAACAATCCCTACAAAAAAGAGCCAGATTTTCTCTACTGCTGCTGATAATCAAACCTCAGTGGAGGTTCATGTCCTTCAGGGTGATAGGGAGATGGCAGTCTATAACAGGACTATTGGCAGGTTTCATCTGGACGGGATTCCACCTGCTCCAAGAGGGATACCGCAGATTGAAGTCACATTTGATATAGATGCAAATGGTATATTGAGCGTTTCTGCAAAAGATAAAGCTACAAGTAAGGAGCAGAACATCCGTGTTGAAGCCTCAAGTGGGCTTACCAAGGAAGAAATCGAAAAGATGAAACTGGATGCTAAATCTCATGCTGCTGAAGATAAAAAGAAAAAGGAAGAAGTCGACATAAAAAATCAAGCCGACCAATTGGTATATCAAACAGAGAAAAATATTAAAGAATACGGTGACAAATTCGATGCTAATATAAAATCGCGTCTTGAGGCTGGAGTGGGAAGGATTAAGGAGGCAATAAAGTCTAATAATATTAATGAAATGCGCTCAAGTGTGGATGCCCTCAATCAAATATGGAATGAAGCATCACAGCAGATGTATCAGGCATCCGCTGCTCAGCAACAGGAATATTCTAAGACTGATAAGGCTCCAGGTGCAGAAGATAAAGATAAAAAGAAAAAAGGTGAAAAAGAGGTCGATGAGGCTGACTTTGAAGTGGTAGATGAATAAGGTCAAGAAAAAAATCATTTAAATAAAAAGCAATAATTTAAATATTTTTGGGCTTAATTTACTGAGCCCTTAATATTATTGTGAAATAGAAAATAATAATCTATCTTAAAATGGGAAAAGTGATATGCCAAAAAAGAAGAAAAAAGAGGAAAGTAATACATTTAAAAAGAGTCTTCAGGAGGAACTTCCAAGCCATCTTAAAGGTGGACTTAGGAAGGTTGTAAATGAAGAGGTTATTCTTTCTCCACCAGTGGATATTTGTGAAAATAAGAACGATTATGTTCTTGTATTTAATATGCCTGGTATGAAAAATGAAAATGTAGATGTAAAAGTGATCGATAATGAACTCTATATAGAAGAGGAAAAAGGAAAGAAGAGAACTAAAAAGAGAAATGCTATTTTGGAAGAGATTGAAAAAGGGAGATACTTTCGGAAATTCAGACTAACTTCTGAAATTAATAATGAAGAAATTTCAGCAGTCCTTGAAGATGGTGTATTGACAGTGAATTTGCCAAAGAGAAAGGGAGAAAAAGAGGAATAATTATTCAGAAATCTTTAGTTTCAGCACAGAAGACAGCAGAAAGTTTTAATCATCAGTATTTGAAAAAGTGAAAGAGAAGAAAATCAAAGAGGTTGAAACTGAAACTGTTTTATGAATGTAATTTATTTTGCAACTTTTTTGAAAAAAAGTTGCACAAAAAACTTTAAACTTATTTTTCATTCCCCCGATTAATCGGGGGAATGAAAAATAGTGAAATTTCATATTTATCTCCTTTACTGCTGGTAGTGATGAGAAGAAAGAGATAAATATTTATATGAATGATTTAATATTGAATCACTAAATTTTCTTGTATTTAAATTTGTATTTTACTATATTTATCTTCAAGAAAACTTAACAGTAAAGAAAGAATAATGGAGTGTTATATGAACAGCAGGACATTATTAAAATTATTTATTTTATTTTTTATATTTTCTATAATTTTCGTTTGTGGCAAAAAATTGACCGATAAAGAGATGATGGAGTTTGCTCAAAAAGAATACAGCAGGGGGAATCATGAAAAGGCTGTAAGTTATTACGAAAGAATAGTTAGGATTCATCCAGACAGCGAGTTATGCCCTACGGCACTCTTTATGATTGGATATGTTAACGCAAATGAATTGAAAAATTACGAAGAAGCCGAGAAAGTTTACAGTGAATTTTTGGAAAAATACCCCGAGAGCGAACTTGTGAGTTCAGTAAACTTTGAACTCGAAAATATGGGGAAAAGTCCTGAGCAGTTAGTACCTTGATTTTATCAGGTCTAATTATAATTATTTAAAACCGATAAATTGAATGATTTATCGGTTTTTTTATTTCAATTATGAATTTTCTTTTTTTAAAATGAACTAAAAACGGAACTTTTAAGTTTATGATAAGTATTAATTAATGAAAATTTTTATTTCCCACGAATCCGCGATGAAAAAATAATAATATTGGTTATGAGAAGGTTTTTATCATCTGAATTAAGTCTTATCTTATTAATAAATTTATGCTTATTTGCCAGTGAGCAGGGAAAAAATATAAAAGAAGAAATTTCAATCACTGCTTCAACAAACCAAACAACCATTCCGTTAAACAGAACAGTTGATTTTTCTATCACAGTCAGATGGAAAGGAGGCCAGGAAAGATATAGTATAGAAGACTTTGATAATCCAAATCTCACTGACTTTGAGATTGTCAGTACTTCATCATCTAATATAGTCGAAGATGTTGATGGAATTCAATATTCAAAAAAGATATATTCATATACTTTGAAACCGATAGAATTAGGTATGGGTTATGTTGATGGAGTATTCTTGAGATACACCGATAATCAGACTCAGGAGAGCAATACTATTGTTACCAAGAGGATTGGCATAAAGATTATAAAACCGATAAAAGAGACTGATTATTCGTATATCATTTATGCTGTTTTATCTTTTTTCGTAGTTACTGCTGTTGCTTTTTCTATAGTTTTTGCAGTTAAGAGAAGGAGAAGGGTAGAAAGAGAGAGGCTTGAAAAGGAGAAAAAAGTGGTGGATTTGGAGAGTCAATATTTGCAAATCATTAAAAGTTTTAAACCTGATGCAGCAGGGGATTTGAACAAATTCTTAAATGAGATTTCTCAGGCACTGAATAAATACATATCACGAAAATACGAATTTGAGACAACTGGTCTTAACAAAAATGGGATTGTTGCCGGGCTAAAAGAGAAAGATGTTGATGAAAGTTTAATTGAGAAAATAGATAATGTCATCGAAAAGAGTGATATATATAGATTTTCAGGGCAGACGATAGATTTATCAGAATATGAGTTTATATATTCGCTGATTGAATCAATAATGGAAAAAAATTATCAAGTATCAAAAGAGTTAAAAGAAGTTAAGAACCAGTAAGAAATCTTGCTATATATCGTTAGTAGGACAGACATTCCTGTCTGTCCAGTTGTAAGAGGTTAGGAAAAAATAATAAATATTGGGGAGGCAAAATGCACAAGGATATAAAAGCGATAAATGAAAAGATAGAAAGGGAGAGTGAGTTTGTAGAGAGGTTAATTGCTGAGATACACAAAGTAATTGTCGGTCAGAAATATATGATAGAGAGGCTTATCATAGGGCTTTTATCGAATGGTCATATACTGTTAGAGGGGGTTCCCGGTCTTGCAAAGAGTTTGTCGGTAAGCACACTTTCAAAATCAGTTCGCACAAAATTTCAAAGAATCCAGTTTACACCCGACCTTTTACCGGCTGATTTGACTGGGACACTTGTTTATAATCAGAAAGACGGGACATTTCAAACGAAAAAGGGACCTATATTTTCAAATCTTATACTTGCAGACGAGATAAACCGTTCCCCGGCAAAAGTCCAGAGTGCGCTTCTTGAGGCGATGCAGGAAAGACAGGTAACAATCGGAGAAAATTCTTACCCCCTTGAAGAACCGTTTTTGGTGCTTGCAACACAAAATCCGATTGAGCAGGAAGGGACATACCCTCTTCCTGAAGCGCAAATTGACAGGTTTATGCTCAAGATTAGTATTGGATACCCCAATAAAGAAGAAGAGCTCGAAATAATAAATAGAATGACAGGAGACGGCGTAGTTGATGTTGCGCCTGTGGTAACACCAGAAGATATAATCAAGGCAAGACATGTCGTTACTGAGGTGTATGTTGATGAGAAGATAAAAAGATATATTCTTGATATAGTCTTTGCGACCAGAAATCCCGATAATTATGGGCTTGATGACCTTAAACCGCTGATAAGATATGGTGCATCGCCAAGGGCATCTATATATTTGACCCAGGCGTCAAAATCGCACGCTTTCCTGAGGAGAAGGGGATATGTTACCCCGGAAGATGTTCGTGCAATCGGGATGGATGTTTTAAGACACAGAATCATCATTACGTATGAGGCGGAGGCAGAAGAAGTAACATCAGAAGACATCGTAAGAAAAATTCTTAACAAAATTGATGTCCCTTAAAATCCACTTTCTTTGAAAAGAAAGGGAAATGTCAAAAATTCTATGAAAAAAAATATAAATTCGCGTAGGGGTGAACTTATTCACCCTGATGATTATTCTTTCTGTCGCAAGAATTCATTGCGTTTAAAAGACTATGATTATAACCTGCCTGGTCCTTATTTTGTTACAATCTGCACAAATAAAAGGATAAATTTATTTAAATGTTCTGCTGTTCGTGATTATGTAACAGATATAATTAAAATCGTAGGGGCGGATTTATCCGCCCGAATTCATTGTGTTGTTATTGCTGTAGACCATATTCATGGATTATTCAGTTTACCAGAAGACAAAAAGGTTTCTTTATCTAAATTTGCAGTAATAATAAAAGTTCGCATAACACAATTTTTGCGAGAAGGGCGGGTAAACCCGCCCCTACGAATATGGCAGCGAGGATTTTATGACCATGTGATAAGGAATGAAAAAGATTTTTTAGAGAAAGTACAGTATATAGAAAATCATCCAATAAAAGAAGAAAGCAATACTTATACTGAGTGGCATTGACAATGATTTTTATGGTGCCTTTATAATTTATAAGAGGATTAAAATATGATACCCAAGGAGATATTAAAAAAGGTAGGGCAGATAGAGATTCAGACGAGGGGGCTGGTGAATGATGTGTTCAGCGGTGAGTATCATTCTGTATTTAAGGGGAGGGGTATGGAATTTTCTGAAGTGAGAGAATATCAATATGGAGATGACATAAGGACAATCGACTGGAATGTCTCGGCAAGGATAGGTCATCCGTATGTGAAAGTATTTGAGGAAGAAAGAGAACTTACGGTTATGCTGTTGATTGATGTTAGTTCTTCGGGTGAGTTTGGGACAGTGGAGCGGATGAAGGGAGAGATTGCAGTGGAAATTTGTGCACTCCTGGCATTTTCGGCAATTAAAAACAACGATAAGGTGGGGCTGATAATTTTTACCGATAAAATTGAAAAATATGTACCACCAAAAAAGGGAAAACAGCATGTTTTGAGGGTGTTGCGGGAACTGCTTTACTTCGAGCCGGAAGACAAAAAAACGAATATCTCCGTTGCTCTTGAATATTTGAGTAATGTGGTCAGAAAAAGGAGTATTGTATTTTTAATATCTGATTTTATTTCTGAAGATTTCAGCAGGGCTTTGAAAATTGTGAATAAAAAACACGATGTAGTTGCTGTAAATATAACCGATCCACGTGAGAAGGAACTGCCCGATGTTGGCTTTATCGAATTGGAAGATGCAGAAAATGGTGAGATAATAACCATTGATTCTACTGATTCAGAATTGCGAAATTTATATTATACATACAATCGTAAGCAAAAGGAGGATAGAGATAGACTATTTAAATCTATGAATGTTGATTTCATCGATATTTCGACCGACAAATCTTATATTGAACCTTTGATAAAATTTTTCAGAATGAGGGCGAAAAGATTCAGGTAAGTTACTTTCTTTGAAAAGAAAGTAACCAAAGAAACTTTATACTTATTCCTCACTCCGAGTACTCGGAGTGAGGAATATAGTAAGTTTTCCCCGCCATAGGCGGGTTCTTCGGACTGCTTACTTTTTTTTAAAAAAGATGAAAAGGGAAAAGTAAAAAGACAGAAAACTTTTGAAGAAGCGAAAGAGGAAATTTATAAGGAAGTATTGGTAGAAAAACAGAAGGAAGTGATGGATGAACTCCTTTTAAATCTGATGAATGCTCAGGATGTTAAGATTTTTGAAGATAAGGTGAAATAACTTACTTCTTTTGAAAAAGAAGTAAGCAAGAAAACTTTCTAATATTTCTTTTAATGAAATCTGAAAATGAATGATTATTTAAGTAAAATAATGTTAGTAATTTTATTGTTATTTATTATAAATCCCGTTATTGCTCAGCATGGTCAGATTTCAATATCATCGAGCGTGGACAGGGATGTAATAACAATAGGTGATTTAATAAATTATAATATATCGGTGGCACATGACAAAGGAATAAAAGTTGAGTATCCCGGATTGGGTGTTAATCTCGGAGCGTTTGAGATAAGAGATTATAAAATTTTTGAGCCGGAAGAGGTTGATAAAAGAATAATAAATAAAGTAGGGTATATAATAACAACATTTGATACTGGGAATTATGTTATACCACCCATAACTGTGAGTTATTTTTCGTCTGATTCAATTGAAAAGGAATTGAAAACAGATATTATAAAAATCCGTGTGAACAGTGTAAAACCAAGTGAGGCAAAGGATATTAAAGATATTAAACCGCCAATGGAGATTAAAGTAGATTATAGAAGATACATATATTATGGACTTGCTGGATTGGGGGCTGCTTTATTGGCTTTTATTCTTATTTCTTACTTTAAAAAAAGAAAAAGAGGAGAAAATATTATTCCGAAAAGAAGAAAGCCTATTAAACCTGCACATATTGAGGCGATTGAAGAGTTGGAAAAAATTATAAATTCTAATCTCCTTTCGGATGGTTGGGTTAAAGAATTTTATATTATTATTTCCGTAATTATCAGGCGATATATTGAAAATAGATACTTTATATATGCCCTTGAGATGACAACAAATCAGGTCTATGATTCTTTGTACAATATTGATGTAGATAAAGAAAATATTGAGTTAATTTATGAATTCCTGAGTTCGTGTGACCTTGTGAAATTTGCGAAATATATACCGGAAGAGGATGAGAATAAGAAAGTTATTGAACAGGCATTTGATATAATTAATAAAACAAAAATCGAATTTTCTTTTCAACCGGTTGAAGCAAAGGCAGAGTAAAAATATGTTAAGCTTTCAGCGGTAGGACAGACATTACTGTCTGTCACCTTAAATATTAAGCAAAGGCAGAGTAAAAATATGTTAAGCTTTCAGAGTCCATATTTTTTAATATTTTTGGTTATAATACCGATTTTAGTTTATTGGTTTTTTCGGAAGGAGTATTCTAAGGGGGGGACTATAAAGTTTCCGAATCTTAATGTGGTAAAGAGGGTAAATACATCCAGAGCAAGGAGAGCAAAAGTCATGCTTTTTTTGATACGCGCTGTTGCAATAACATTGATAATTTTGGCAGTGGCAAGACCGCAATCTGGAAGCAGTGAGGAAGAGGTAATAACGGAGGGGATTGATATAATACTTGCGATGGACGTATCCACATCAATGAGAGCAGAGGATTTCAAACCCAAAAACAGACTGCAGGCCGCAAAAGTTATTGCAGGTGACTTTATTAAAGGAAGAATGAATGACCGTGTCGGGATGGTTGTGTTTGCAGGAAACAGTTTTACTCAATGCCCCCTTACTCTCGATTACAGTATCGTTTTAAAATTTCTTGATGAGATTGAGACCGGTATGATAGAGGACGGCACCGCTATTGGAATGGCAATTGGAAACTGTGTGAATCGACTGAAAGACAGCAAGGCAAAAAGCAAAGTTGTGATTCTTTTAACTGACGGCAGGAATAACAGGGGCGAACTTGACCCTATTACTGCTTCTTATGTTGCAGAAACATTTGACATAAAAATTTATACCATTGGTGCCGGGAAAAGGGGTGAAGCATTATATCCCATTGATGACCCGATATTTGGAAAGAGATATGTGAGAATGCCGGTTGAAATAGATGAAGATTTATTAAAAAAGATTGCCGATATCACCCTTGGAAAGTATTTCAGGGCTACTGATGAAGAAAAATTAGACCAGATTTATAAAGAAATAAGCAATATGGAAAAGACAGAAATAAAGGTAAAACAATATACAAGATATTCGGAAATGTTTGCTTACTTTTTGAATCCTGTTTTGTTTTTAATTATGCTTGAAATTTTTCTTTCAAATACAATATTCAGAAAAATACCTTAAAAATTCTAAATTTTTTATAATTATGGTAAGATTTGCTGATTTTCATTATATTTATCTTTTTATATTACTGCCATTGTTAATAACGTTTTATTTTTATGCATTTTATAAAAAGAAATCTCTACTAAAGATGTTCGGCAGTCTTGGGCTTATGAAGTTACTCGCTGGTACCACGAGCCGAAAGCGTCAGATTTTTAAAGTATCTCTGTTGTTGTTGGGTTTTTCATTTTTGATATTGGCGTTGATGAGACCCCAGATAGGAACCAGACTTGAAACGGTAAAAAGGGAAGGACAGGATATCGTAATAGCCCTGGATGTTTCAAAAAGTATGCTTGCAGAGGATATAAAGCCTAATAGGCTTCAAAAGGCAAAGCATGAAATAGCAGGATTGATTGATAGACTTGAGGGGGATAGAGTCGGTCTTGTCGCATTTGCTGGACAGAGTTTTACACAGTGTCCGTTGACTCTCGATTATGGTGCTGCTAAAATTTTTCTTGATATTATGGATACCGAAACCATTCCTGTTCCCGGAACAGCAATAGGTGAGGCTATAAAAACTTCGATTAATGTATTTGACAAGAAAGAAAGAAAACATAAAGTACTGGTTTTAATCACGGATGGGGAAGACCATGAATCTGAACCTCTAAAATGGGCAAAGGAAGCGAAAAATGAGGGGATAATTATATATACTGTTGGCATCGGTTCTATTGAAGGTGTTCCTATCACTGAAAATCCTTCTGAAGTTAGTAAAGGTTTTAAAAAGGATAAAGATGGTGAGGTCGTAATATCAAAACTCGATGAGGTAACTCTGGAAAAGATTGCACTTGAAACGAATGGGAAATATTACCGTGCAACACCAAGAGAAGCAGAACTCGATAAGATATATGAGGATGTCTATGGAATGGAGAAAAAAGAACTTGCTTCTCTTCAATTTACTCAATTTGAAGATAGGTTTCAGTATTTCCTTATCATTGCACTTGTCCTGATTGTCTTTGAGTTCATTGTATCCGACAGGATTAAAATGAAAAAGGAATGGAAAGGAAGATTTGAATAACCTTCTTTCTTTGTAAAGAAGACACCTTTTTTGTAAAAAAGGTGTCCCAAAAAACTTTTGACTTAAATAATTACCTGAAAATTGCGATACAAAAATAAACATTGGTAGGGGCGAACCGGTGGTTCGCCCTATTCTGTAGGGACAGAACATTGTTCTGTCCATTTAATATTCATAAATCCTTTTTCACTAATTTGATTCAGACAATTTATTGTTTTTATACATCTTGATTATCCTATCGCAATTTTCAGGTAATTAGAGAGTGAAATAATCACCAATGAAAAAAGTAATTTTCATAATAATTGGATTAACTGTATTACATATTCAGTTATTTGGTCAGTCAACCAGAAAAAAAGTAGAATCCGGGAATGAACTTTATTATCAGGAAAAGTATGATGAGGCGCTGAACAAGTATCAGGATGCTTTAATTGATAATCCCGAATCTCCTGAAATTAACTTCAACGTGGGGAATTCACAATATAAAATGAAAAAATATGATGAATCTTTAAAGGAATATGAAAAATTGTTGACAGTTCCGGATGCGATGTTTCAGTCTAAGGTTTATTATAATATTGGGAATACCCTTTTCCGTTCAGGAAGGATTGCAGAGTGCATACTTTCATATAAAAAAGCCCTTGAACTGAATCCGGATGATATGGATGCCAAGTTTAATCTTGAGTTCGCCAGAAATTTTCTAAAGGAACACGCCGAGAAAGAACCAATGCCGCAGCAGAAACAACAGCAGGTAAGCGAGCAGGAAAATATGCAGCAGAGCGGTGAAGAGAATGAACAGGAGAAATCCGAAAATCAGGAAGACAAGCAAAGTGCGGAACAGAAAGAAGACGAAAAAAAGGAAATCTCAAAAGAGGAAGCAGAGAGTATTCTGAGGGCTCTCGAAAACGATGAAAAGAAAGATTTGAAAAATGCAAAGAAGATGAAAATACCCGGGAATGTCCGGGTTTTGAAAGATTGGTAACATTATTGTTTGCATTTTTTTGAAAAAGGCTTGATAAATCAGGCTCTTACAATCATAACAATAATATAATCATATTTCGTAGGGGTTCGATTTATCGAACCCGACTTTAAAATATTTTGACGATTTAGATAAAATAAAAAATTAACATTAGTTCTGACTTGATATTAAAAATATTTTTAAGAAATGAAAAAGTTTTTAATTCTTGTATTTCTAATACTATTAATAGTAACAAAAGTAAATGGTCAGGAAATTCAATTCACAGCCTCTGTGGATAAGACGGTTTTATCTCTTGAGCAGACATTAACATTAACCTTTCAAATAACCAGCAGTAGTGCGAATATATCTGGTACGCCCGAAATGCCTGAACTTGACGGACTGACTGTTGTTTCGGGACCAAACCTGTCCACCAGTATATCTTTTGTAAATGGACAGGTCTCTTCAAGCAGGTCATACAGTTATATTCTGATTCCGACGAATGTTGGCAAATTGACAATAGGTTCTGCCGTTCTGAATTATAATGGTAAAGTTTATAAGACGACACCCATAGAAGTAGAGGTAGTAAAATCTGCTGCTCCCCAACAGCCGAAACCACAAACACCACGAACTGAAGTGCCTCAGGATGAATCTTCCGATTTAAGCAAGCAGGTCTTCCTGAAAGTATTTGTTGATAAAAAAAATCCATATCAGAATGAAGGAGTGACTGTATCTTACAAACTCTATACCCGTGTTCAGGTTAGAAGTTACGGAATTTCAAAACCGCCCACCGCTACCGGGGCATGGATTGAGGAATATGCTATGCCGCAACAGCCAGTTTTATCGACCGAAGTGATTGATGGAATAAGTTATCAGAGTGCCGTTATAAAAAAACTTGAACTTTTTCCTGCAAAATCTGGGGAACTAACACTCGAGCCCCTTGTTATACAGGCTGATGTTATAGTCAGAAGTAGAACACCGAGGAGTTTTTTTGATTTTGACTTTGATAGTTTCTTCGATGATGATTTTTTTGGAAGAACAGAAAGAAAAAATCTTGTTGCTCCTTCGGTTAAATTGAATGTTTTACCACTTCCGGAAGAGGGGAAACCTGCTATATTTAAAAATGTTGTTGGAAAATTTTCTCTCAACAGTGAGACTGATAGAACTGATGTTTTGACAAATGAGGCGGTTTCGCTTATCATCAAAATATCGGGTACAGGTAATATCAAACTCATTGAATCGCCTGGAATAAAGATTTCTGGTGATTTTGAAATGTATGAACCAAAAGTTGAAGAGAAGATCAATCGAAGTGGAGAGAATATTTCCGGTGAAAAGGTTTTTGAATATGTACTTGTGCCGAGACTTCCCGGGGTACAGAAAATAGAACCAATTATATTTTCCTATTTTAATCCTGAGACCAAAAGATATACCATTTTAACGACCGAAGAAATTTTTGTGAATGTAGCCCCTGGAAAAGAGAGATTAAGTGCATATCCGGGAAATCTCTCCCGGGACGAAGTTAAACTTATAGGAAGCGATATAAGGTTTATAAAATTAAAGCCGATTCAGTGGAATAAAGCAGGAGACAGATTTTACAAAAATTATATCTTTTTAACGTTGATTATTTTTCCTCTTATATTAATGGGAGTTACGATTATTTATAATAGTCATCTTGAAAAGATAAATACAGACATTGGTTATAGAAGGGACAGGATGGCAGTAAAAACGGCAGAGAAGAGATTGAAGGAATCCGCTGAATATATGAAAGAAGAATCAAGAGAGAAGTTTTATTTGACATTGTCATCGGCGCTTCGTGGTTACATTGCAGATAAACTCAATATATCAGAGGTTGGGTTTCTGACAGATGAAGTTAAAGAGATGCTCGAAAATAAAAAGGTTGATGGGGAGATTTCTAATAAATTTCTTGAATTGATAAATACATGTGATTATCTGCGATTTGCACCGACTGAGGCAAATCTGCAAGATATGAAAAAGATTTATCAGGAATCCAGGGAAACAATTCTTTTGTTTGAAAAACACTTTAATTCTCTGAAAATTAAATAGACACCTTTTTTGAAAAAAAGGTGTCCCAAAAAACTTTATACCTAATTTTATGAAAAGAGCAGTTCTGATTGGAATATTATTAATTTTTGATTATTCTTTTTCACAAGAAAATGTGGGGGAGATATTTGATAGTGCGAATAAATTTTATATAGACGAAAAATATCAGGAGGCTGTTGATGAATATGTGAAAATATTGAATACGGGATATGAAAATGGAGCGATTTACTTTAACCTTGGGAATGCATATTACAAACTTGGAAGTATTGGTAAGGCAATTTTATATTATGAAAAGGCAAAAAAGATTATCCCCAGTGATGAAGACATTATTAACAACTTAAATCTTGCGAATCTTTATATAGCAGATAAAATAACCCCTATACCTGAACTTTTTTATATCAGATATTTCAAAAGTTTTACAAAACTGATGAGTCCGAATAACTGGATGAAAGTCTTTTTAACACTATACGTAATGCTTTGTCTGGTTATTTGTGGTCGAATTATTATAAAAAAACAGAAAGTTAAGAACTTCCTTCATAAATTAATATTCCTTTCTGCATTTCTAACCGCCCTCTCTCTTTTTATTTTGCTCTATTCTTTTTATGAGTTAAATAGACACGACTGGGCGATAGTTATGAGTGATAAAGTAGAGGTCAGTTCTTCCCCGACCGAGGATTCAACCCAACTTTTTTCTGTCCATGAAGGGACAAAAGTCAAAATAAAAAGAACTAACGAAAAATGGATTGAAATCTCCTTGGCGGATGGAAAGGTTGGATGGATTACTAAAGACCATATTGAAATTATCTAACCATTTGTTATCTCTAATATTATATTTTCTGAAATTTTTATTGATAAATTGATTGACTATATTTTATTTATTTAGTAAATTTTTCTAGTTCTCGTTCCCAAACTCAGTTTGGGAACGAGAATGAAAATTAAGGAACTTTTTTTGTAAAAATTACAAAAAAGAACATATATTATTTTACATGGCACTAATTTCATTCCGAGTATCAGGACCATAAATCAGAGGGCTGCTTTGTCACTTCATTTTTCAAAAGAAAGTGAATAATTCATAATTATAAAAGGAATAAACAAAGGGTAAACAATGACATACAGTATGACGGGATACGGAAAGGGGGAATTTAAGGTCGGTTCAACTGTTATTAATGTTGAAATTAAGTCTGTTAACAGCCGGTTTTGTGAAATACTTATAAAGATGCCTGTCAAATTTACAGCTCAAGAAGAGATGCTTAAAAATTTTATTAAAGATAATTTAAAGAGAGGGAAAATAGATGTTTTTATTGAGATTTCCGGGAAAGAAGATTTTGAATCGGCGATTGATGTGAATGAAGAAAAACTTTATGGATATCTTAATGCAGTTAAAAAGATAAAAGAAAAATTTAAGATTGATGGAGAAATAAATATTCAGAATATTTTGGAAATTCCGGATATTTTTGTAACAAGAGAAGAAAAAGATATTGTTGAGAAGTTTTGGAAAGGAGTAAATGGGGCTACATCGAAAGCGATAAAAAATTTAATTAAATCACGAAGAGAAGAAGGAAGAACCCTTGCAAAAGATTTGAAAGAAAGAATAAACACGATAATTAAAAATCTTAAATGTATAGAAAGAATAACTGAAAAGAAGAATAAACAGATTTTTAAAAGACTTAAGGAAAAGATAAATACATTGGTTGAAGGTATTGAAAAGATTAATAAAGAAAGGCTCGAACTGGAAGTGGCATTTTTATCTGAAAAGTATGACATAACTGAAGAATGTGTCAGGTTGAACCATCATAATAATTTTTTTCTCCAGACACTAAAAGATGGGGGCGAGATAGGGAAAAAACTGGAATTTATTCTCCAGGAGATGTCCAGAGAGATAAATACAATAGGTGCCAAAGGGAACTTGTTTGAAATATCGGAATTTGTTATATATATTAAAGAAGAAATCGAAAAATTGCGAGAGCAGGTGAGAAATATATTGTGAAAACCTGATTAATAGGCTGGAATTTAGGAAGTTTTTATTTTTCATTAAGTTACCTTCTTTTAAAAGATGGCATGGCAAAAAGTAGAGACATGCCATGGCATGTCTCTACAATATTAACCTAAATACATATTTTACAATCGAATATTTTTGTAAAAAGATTTAAAAATAAATTATTTGGACTTTTTGCCGTGTCATCTTAAAAAATAAAGTATAAAAGAAAACTTAAAATTGCCCTGAATATTCAGGATGACCAAATTTCTCATCTCCTGAGGTGAAAACGATTATTTATGATAATTTTAGTAAATTATCCGAAATTTGATAAATTTTGTTTGATGAATTTAAAAAGTTATTAAAAATTATGGGTAGAATAATAGTAATATCCGGTCCTTCCGGTTCGGGAAAGACTACAATATGTTGGAGACTGCTTGAAATGTTTCCTGAGTTGGCGTATAGTGTTTCCACTACTACAAGAAAGAAAAGGAATAATGAAAAAGAAGGGATTGACTATTATTTTGTTGATAAGGTAGAATTTAAGGGGATGATTGGTAATAATGAATTCATTGAATGGGAGGAGGTTCACGGGGATTTATACGGAACTCTTTACAGAGATATTGAAAAAAAGCGAAACGAAAAGGCAGGTATATTGATGGATATAGACCCTAAAGGGGGAATTAATATTAAAAGGTTGTATCCGGATTCTGTTTTGATATTTCTAAGTGTTCCCTCTATCGAAACTCTTATTGAAAGACTGAGTAAAAGAAGAACCGAAGATGGGTTTGATATTGGTAAGAGGGTCGAAAGGGCAAAGGAAGAATTCGAACTTTCAAAAAATTATGATTTTATTGTTGAAAACAACGATATTGATATTACCTTGAAAAAAGTATCGAATATCATAAAAGAAAATATGTTTTGATGAAAGAGATATTAGAGAGTAAGAGGGTATTAATTGGTATCACAGGTGGGATAGCCGCTTACAAGGTAAATTTCCTGATACGGGAATTGAAAAAGATGGGGGCAGACGTTCGGGTAATTATAACCGGGGCTGGGAAGGAATTTGTTTCAGTATTAACTCTGGAGACGCTTTCAAACAATGAGGTTTACAGTGAACTTTTTCCGAAGACAGGTGACAAACGGATACCCCACATAGAACTTGCCAGATGGGCTGACTGCTTTTTGGTATGTCCTGCTACGGCAAATTTTATTGCAAAGAGTGCATTGGGACTGGCAGATGACCTCCTATCCACAGTATTTATCTCTTATAACTCAAATGTAATTATTGCTCCGTCGATGAATGAAAATATGTATTTGAATAAGGTTGTTCAGGAAAATATAAGGAAACTTCGTGAAGGGGGACATATTATTATAGAACCCGAAATTGGTGAGTTGGCTTGTAAAGAAGAGGGAATTGGAAGGCTGGCATCTATTGAGAAGATTATTGATTGGATTAAAAATGTTCTTATTTATCGGGATGAGTTTAAAGGGAAAAAGGTTCTCGTTACGGCAGGAAGAACTGAAGAACCAATTGACCCGGTGAGATATATAAGCAATTATTCAACGGGGAAGATGGGTTTTTCCATTGCGGAGGAGGCAAACCTGAAAGGGGGCGAAGTTACCCTAATCAGCGGTCCAACTTTTTTAAAGCCGTCATCTAACATTAAGTATATTCCGGTAAAGACTGCCGAAGAGATGGCTGAAGCAGTTAAAAAAGAATTCTTAAGGAATGACGTCCTTATAATGACTGCTGCTGTTAGCGATTATAAACCAAAAAGAGTTTCGAAAAGTAAAATAAAAAGAGAGAATGAAAGAATTCAGATTGAACTTGTAAAAAACGAGGATATTCTCGAATCTATTGGAAAAGCAAAAGGAAATAAGATTACTGTGGGATTTTCACTGGAAACCGAAGACGAAATCTCAAATTCTATAAAAAAATTGAAGAAAAAGAACCTTGATTTTATTGTAGTTAATAATCCCCTTGTTGATGGAGCAGGGTTCGGAAAGGATACCAATGTTGTGAAGATAATCGATAAAGACGAAAATATTGAATCACTCCCGCAAATGACCAAAAATGAACTCGCAATAATAATACTAAATAAAATCTTAAAATTGATGAATGAAAGATAATATAACGATTAAAAAACTTGAAGTAATCGAATTGGCAAGGAGATATATGCTTCAGCAAAGAGATATTTATGGTAACCAGCTGTGGGGGGATTTCAAAGTAAAAAATGAAAGAAGAGCAAAAAATGTCTATTCTTCATTGGGGGAGATGTATAATGATGTAAAGGAATGCCAGAAATGTCCGTTGGGTTCACTGAGGATAAACTTTGTATTTGGAGTGGGTAATCCGAACTCAAAGATTGTTCTTATTGGTGAAGCACCGGGAAGAGATGAAGACCTTAAAGGGGAACCGTTTGTTGGCAGAGCAGGACAACTTTTGAATAAAATATTGAATGCTATAAACTTAAAAAGGGAGGAAGTCTATATTGCAAATATCCTCAAGTGCAGACCGCCTGGAAATAGAGAACCACAGGGAAGTGAAGTGGAACTGTGTCTGCCTTACCTGAATGAGCAGATTTTGATTATTAAGCCAAAAATTATATTGTCGCTGGGCAGAGTTGCTGCAAACTGCTTGTTGAAGACCAAGATGAATATGAAAGACTTAAGGGGCAAGATTTTTAGTTACATGGGAATTAGAATGTTAGTTACGTATCATCCTGCCGCCCTTTTAAGAAATCCAGGTCTTAAAAGACCTACATGGGAAGATGTCCAATTTGTGAAAAAACTATACGATGAAACATAAGTATAGTAAAATTAATTGTATCATTTTCAAGTTGTATTTATAAATTTATGATAAATCTACATAGTAGGACAGACATTCCTGTCTGTCTTTTTGGAAAAAAGCGAAGCTAGTGCTTTGTTAAATAATAAATTATATATATTTTTTTAACATTTTTAAAATAAGGACAGGACATTGTCCTGTCCCTACAATATATTTAATCACAAATAATTATGATGTAGGGACAGAACAGTGTTCTGTCCGTTAACATATTTTTGCAAATTATATAAATATAAAATTAAGGAACTTTTTTTATTTTCTCATTAAAAAAGTGCTTTACTATAGTCAACTTTTATAAAAATTACAAAAAAGAACATATGTTATTTAATAAGGTACTGGGTGGTTAAAAAATCGCTTGAGTAAAGAAATAAAAGAAATAATTCATATTCGCGGTAGTTATCAAGTACAAGGACAAGATGAAATTATTATTAGATGTTTTATTTATGGCAAAGTGCGTAATTTTGGATAGAAGTGAAAATATAAAACGGATATTTAAAACAAAAAGAAGGGATAAAGATGTTTGGTAACTCTAAGTATCCCATCAATAGAAACAAAAAAGGTTTTTGGCACATCTTATTTGCCTCTAAAAAGAATAAGATGAACTCGCTTGGTAAATTGATTCCGGTCTTTCTCGCTGTAACTATAATTACCGCAATGACCTTTGCAGTTGGGTGTAACCGGCAGTCTGCGTCTGGTATAATCTACAGAAACCCGCGGGTGTACAACGTTGATTATTCCTTTGAGTTGATTCCCGATCCCGCAAAAATTGATAGATCCAAAGACCTCAAATTGTGGCTGCCCATACCGCGGGAATGGGATTCCCAGAAGGCGGTAAATATTATTTCCGTTCAGCCGCCACCACATGCTGAATACGAAGACCCAGAGTATGGCAATCGTATGTTGTTCTGGGATTTTGGCAATGAACCGGAAAAGGCGTCTTACAAGGTTAATATCAAATTCCGCCTGGAAAGTTATGAGGTCCATGAGGAGGTTGATCACGAGCAGATAGGACCATACGACAAAACGAGTAAAGAGTGTGCACTTTATACACGAAGCGAGCACACGATCTGCATTACTCCGAAGATAAAACAAATGGCACAAGGGGCTATTGGAGATGAAAAGAATCCTTACCTGCAAGCAGAGCGAATCTTTAAGTTCGTTAGAAAGAAGGTACGCTACAAGATGCATCGCTTGGAGCGAGGGGTAGGCACTGAAGTTCTCTTGAATTTTCCTATCAAGGACGAGAAGGCAGGAGAAGAGTATTATGAGGGGGCTTGCGGCCAACAGAGTGCGCTCTTCATCGCTTTGTGCCGTGTGGTGGGTATCCCGGCAAGAGCGGTTGTGGGATTCGTTGGCTGGCGTCCCTCGATTAAGGAGGAAGACTTGAAGATCTTTTTGCCGAGGGAACTGAACCTGTCACCAGAGAGGCTGGCTGGGACGCAACATTACTTAGCAGCAATGCCTCATGTTTGGGCTGAGTTCTATATTCCGGACTATGGCTGGGTTCCTGTGGATGTGACGGGGCGTAGCTTCGGTCATCTTGGGAACAATAGGGTGATTATGAGCAAAGGGTGCGACGTTAAAATTGGTCCAAATGCTCCAGAGAAGCAAAGCGAAGGTTACGGCTTTCAGTGGGTTCTTCTCAACAACGGAAGAGCGGATTTGCTGCAGTCGGGTGTCTGGAACATTGCTAAGATCCGCATAGCAAAGGTTAAAATTCTCCACCATTCTGACCCATTCCCGGCCGACGGGCTCGCCGGCTATACTGTAAACCTTTTTACAAAAGAGGATGTAGAAAAGAATCTTAGACATTGGCGTAAAGGAGTTTTAGGATTGCATTCTAGTTTGGCAAGAAGTTTAGTTCCGGACAATTTGAATTTGGAGCAATTCTATAATGATTATCCACTTGCCAAGGAGGCGAGGGAAGCTTTCGTCTGCCATATGCTGCATAGACAATTGGGTGATGAAGGGTTCTTTAAGCTTGTCGATACATATGTGGATCTGCGACAGAAATCCAATCAACCAGTATCAACAACTCTTTTCCGAAAACTTGCTGAGGATGTTTATGAAGAACCATTGGACTGGTTTTTCAACCAGTGGGTAAATAGTACGGAACTACCCCGAATTAAATTGGAAAAGGTCGCTGTTAGGAAAGACAAAAAGTGCTGGCAGGTCCAGGGGCGTCTTCTACAATCAGGTGAGACTATCTTCCGGCTGCCGATTGAACTCGCTATCGATACGAAAAACGGCAGAGAAATAGAGAAACTTTGTGTTGACAGCAGGGCTGTAGATTTCGAACTCCGTACGCAAAATGAACCACAAAAACTTATAGTTGATCCTGACTGTAAGATTCTCAAGATTCAAAGGATGCCTCAACCCCTTTCGTCGTTTTGGGATGTTTATCCTGAATATATCGTAATTTATGGTACCTTATCTGAATCTGAAGCAAACAAAACTGCTGCCGAGCGCTTCAACGAAGAATATCTTGGGTTAGGCAATGAGATAATCAAAGCAGATACCGATGTGAGTAAAGACGACCTGAAAAGTAAGTGTGTTTTTCTCTTTGGTCGACCAGAGACTAATAAGATAAGTCAACAGTTTAAGGATATTTTCCATATAAAGTTCGATGAGGACAAGTTCACCTGGCAAGGAGTAACTTATGATCAACCAACCCAGGAAGTTGCCCAGATTGTTGAAAATCCTGATGATCCCCAAAGTCTAATGATAATGTATGCTGGCCTGAGCGGAGAAGCGATACAAAAGTTTTGTGACTTATATTTGTATGATGCAGATGCTTCGTACGTCATTTTCGATCGCGACAAAGAGATAGTCTCCGGCGATTGGGAAGTGGACGAAGTGGACAGCGACTTGTACTGGAATTTCGACACTAATACATCAGTTCAATCAGCACCGAATAAAGAATGAAAGGCAAATCAGGAATTGATTCGAACGAAGTAGGAACAATCTGTTATGTTGGTATCAACAGTTCTTTCATGCTACCTGGACATGTTTCTGCGACGTATTGCAAAATTAGAAGCCCCTTACTAATTAGGCTTTACTGAAAAAGTTTCAAAGGTAATATAAGTACTTGATATTATAATAATTATTTATTATATTGTAGCAATTTATAATGTTAAAAATGAACATAAATTTCAAACTAATCTGAAAAAAGCAAGCAATTTAATATAAAAATTACTCCAATTTTTAGTTGACCCTAATTAAGATCGTAGGGGCGGATTTATCCGCCCGAATTCATTGTGCTGTTATTGCTTAAGACAGTATTCATTAATTATTCAACAAGAAGGGCGGGCAAGCCCGCCCCTACACGGGAACAAAGATATTAGTTTATTGATAAAAAAGGTGAGAAATTGAGCACTCAGGAGTCTATATAATTCCAAAACATTAGAAACCAAGTAGTAGAGAAGTTTTTTTAACTTTATTAAGGAAATAAAAATAGGTTGAATGTGTGATAAACCTAATGATAGTTCGCAAAACGGCTTCGTATAGCGTCAAACGTTAGACGAAATTGCCCGTGAGAATGGAAAATAAGTATGGAAAACATTATCCAGTATATTAAAGAATGGTTTGTAACGAAGCAAGAGTATCTTAAATCATTTGCTCGAAATGACGCTCGTGTTGAATCTTGGTTCAAAGGAGAATTGCTGCTTTTTTTTGAACGACTAAAATCCCAACGCTTAATTGATGGCTTTGAGCGGGAACGTAATTTAAGAACTAGCAAAGGTAGGAAACAAATTGATTTTATGGTCAGGATTAAAGAAGTAGAACATCTTTGCGAGTTAAAAGCTATGAGTATTAGTCAATCAATGGGAACTCCACGTAATCTTGCATTCTACTTTAGAGATGACAGTGTTGGTATAATCAAAGATTTCAAAAAATTAGACCAAGTATTGGATTACAATAAATGGGTACTCGCTTTTATTTACCCTAAACCCTCAGAGTCGGATTGGAAAAACGTAACTACTTCACTTTCTGAAAATGTTCAACACTGGCATTGTGTTACAAGAATCAAGGATTATCCAGAATATTTATTCATTGCTCTTTGGAGTTCATAAATGGGCAACATATGTCATTAAAACAAAAGATTTCTTTGCATCGATAAAGATGATTTTATTGAGATAGGTTTTTTTATTTAAAAAATATGAAAAAGCAAATAATTAAATATAAAGAAAATAAAAACGATATTATCCAAACTGTAGAAATTGACTTATCAGAAATTGTTATTAAAATTGAAATTAACAAATATAAGAAACATATTGATAAAAAATACAGAAATATATTTAAATATAATGTTGATAAAAAACTTATATATAAAACAGAAGCTTTAATACCTAAAGTAAATAAAAAAAGGATTAATTTATTATTGGTATTAGGGAATCCTGCTGTTCACTCGGTAGCAGAAAGAATGCCCTTTTCATATGAAAAAACGCGAAGTATAGGAAAATGGAAAGAACATAGATTTTGGAAAGCCCTAAGAGATTGTGAGGTTTTAAAATTTAATAAAATTTTAGAAAAACCAAATCCTAAAAATATTGTGAAGATAAATGATTATAAGAGGAATTGTTTGTTAAAAGGGAATTACATTAGCGATTTTAATATATTTCTTTTGCCATATTTTTCTTTTCCTACTCCTGCCTCAGAGAAATATAATGGAGTTGATGGAATTAAAAAAATATTCGGTAAGTATTTATTTAATGAAATGAAAAAATTTGAATTTCAGCGATTTAAAAATATTGTTTTAAATAATAAGATTAAAAATATAATCTGTTTTCAAAAACTTGCTATAAATGAGATAAAACAAGATAAATACAAGCAAATTGGTAAAATATTAAATAATCCAGATTATGAGATATATAATGTTTTAAAGAATATCACTTTATATACTGCTCTTCCAACAAGATATATTCTTACTAATAAAGGTAAATCTATATTAAAGAATATATTATTTGATATTAAAAGGAAAAATAAAATAGACTGACATTCATAAGGCTGTGGCAATGCTATTTTTTTA
>JAUWXV010000155.1 GCA_030616165.1 bacterium
TATGTGCGAAAATATACTTCTACCATACTATTGTAAAAAGCTTACGATTGATCTATTATTTTCAACTGGTAGGGCCTTACCATTATTAGTCCCATGTAAATCAGTTGTTGTTATTCAAAATATTTTAAGTTTTTATAAAAAAACTAAAGTATTAAGAAATATTTATAGAAGATTAATGATATTTAATTCTCTAAAAAATGCAAATAAAATTATAGCAGTTTCCAATTTTTTAAAAACTAAATTAATTGAAAAATTCAATTGTTATGAGAATAAAATTGATGTTGTTTATGAAGGTGTCAATATTGATCACTTTAATCCACAAAATATTAATTATGATGAGATGAGTGAGATATTATCTAAATATAACATTAAAAATAATTACCTATTATATGTTTCAGCATTATGGGCTCATAAGAATGCTGAAAAATTGATTAAAGCATATAAAGTTTTAATAGAGAAATATGGCATTGATAATAATTTGGTAGTTGTGGGAGAAGGGGATAAGATTTATGAACATAAAATAAAAAATTTAATAAAAGATTTAAATTTAACAAAGTATGTAATATTAACAGGATTTATTGAAAGAAAAAAGTTAAAATATTTCTACAAAAATGCCTTAGTTTTTATATATCCATCTTCAATTGAGTCTTTTGGATTACCTCCACTGGAAGCAATGGCTATGGGTGTTCCTGTTGTTGCAGCTAATAAAACCGCAGTTCCTGAAATAGTCGGGGATGCTGGTATATTAGTTGATCCAGATAATATTAAAGAATTGTCAGAAGCAATTTATAGTTTAATAAGTAATGTTAGTTTAAGAAATAAATATATTAAAAAGGGTAAAGATAGGATTAAATATTTTTCTTGGTTAAATGGTGCAAGAAAAACAATAGAAATTTTCAAAGTTGTTTATTATAATGGTTATAAGCAATAAACTATTAATTTCTACCACATAAATAAAAAGGAGTTTGGGTATGAAAAATTTAGTTACTGGAGGGTTAGGAACAATTGGTAAAGTACTTGTAAAAAAATTGGAAAAATTAGGTCACCAAATAATATTTTGTGATCTTTTTCACTGTCATTCTGAAAATTACATAAAATGTGATGTGTCCAGTTTTTTACAATTACAACGAATTTTTGAGGAACATAAATTTGATTTTGTTTATCATTTGGCTGCAGAGTTTGGCAGATGGAATGGTGAAGATTACTATGAAAATTTATGGAGAACTAATGTTATTGGTACAAAAAATATAATAAGACTGCAAGAAAAATATAAATTTAAGATGATATTTATAAGTAGTTCAGAGGTTTATGGAGATTATGAAGGTCTTATGCGAGAAGATGTTATGGATAAATTCGAAATTAAACAACTTAATGATTATGCAATGACAAAATGGGTGAATGAAATGCAGATTATGAATTCTACTAATATGTTTGGCACAGAAACAGTTCGAGTCAGATTATTTAATACCTATGGCCCTGGAGAATATTATAGTCCTTATAGAAGTGCAATTTGTATTTTTATATATCATGCGCTTCATGATTTGTCATATAAAGTATTTTTGAATCATCATAGAACTTCAACATACGTATCCGACACCGTCAATACCCTTTGTAATATAATAGATAATTTTATTCCTAACGAAGTTTATAATATTGGTGGTACTGAATATCATGACATGAAAAAAGTGTCGGATATTATTCTCGATTATCTAAATAAGAATGATACGTTGGTAGAGTATATTGATGAGGAGTCGTTCACAACAAAAGACAAGAAAATCGATGTTACAAAAGCCATAAAAGATTTAAAACATAATCCAAAAATATCGTTAAAAGAAGGAATACCAAAAACAATAGAATGGATGAGAAAAATCTATGCAATATAATAAATTAAGCTTGTTAAATTGCCCAATAGATAATGTAAAAGCGGAAGAGGTTCTAACTATAATTATCGGGAAAATTTCTACATATGAAAGTCTTCATATATGTCCAATAAATGTTGCAACTTGTATTAATGCTTTAAGAAATAACGATTATTTAGAGAAAATTAAACTTTTTAATTTATCTATTTCAGATGGTGTGTGGATTATAATTGGAGCCAAAATATTAGGTATGAATATAAAGGCTCAAGTAAGAACTCCAGACCTAGCAAGGAATATATTGAGATTATGTGTAGATAGAAACTATAAGATATATTTTTTAGGTGCAAAGAAGGAAATATTAGCAAGATGTATAAACAATATTAAAAAGGAATATCAGGATTTAAAAATTGTCGGATATAATGATGGTTATTTTAGTTTAGATAAAGAAGATATAATAGTAAATAATATAAATAAATCTGGGGCAGATGTATTGTTAATTGGTCTTCCAAGTCCTAGAAAAGAAGATTTTGTGATAAATAATATTGGCAAATTAAAACCTATTGTGAGCTTAGGAGTTGGAGGATGGTTTGACATTGTTGGTGGGAAAACAAAAGAAGCACCTATAATAGTACAAAGAATTGGAATGGAATGGTTCTATAGATTGATACAAGAACCGCGTAGACTTTGGAAAAGGTATTTAATTACAAATACGGTTTTTATTTATTTATTATTCAAAGAAAAAGTTAAAATATTTATTCAGAGATTTTTTTTATAATAAATCTTAATTATATAATGAAATTTCTAAGAAGATTTGCTGATATCCGACAATATAGCTCATTGGTTTCTAAATTACGTAAAAAACGTATTGCTCTATTTAAGTCTCTTATTAAATCGCTTCCTTGGTCTTATAATTGGGATATAATTGCAAAAGAGACTGAAAAAGTTTATAAGAGTTTGATTTGAATATATTTGTTTTTGCCGCCTTATTTTACAGATTAGTTCAAGAAATTTATTTTTATATGCGAAACCAATTCAAAGAAATCCAATTTGTTCTTGATTAAAATTAAATGACATTTTCTCAAAAGAATATTTTCAAGAATTTTTCTTATTTATTAATTGAAAAAATTGCAGTTTTATCTATTAATGTTCTTTTAGTATTAATATTACCTGCACATTTAACTTATTTAGAATTTGGTGAATTTATCACAGCATTTAGCATTGTTTCATTATGTTGGATATTTCTGGAACTTGGTTTTAATACGAAATTAATAAAAGAGATTGCAGCAGATAGAACATCAACTAACTTCTATATCTCTCAAATTTCATTTCTAAAACTTATAACCTCCCTTCTAATAATAACATTCGCCATTATATTACTTCAATTCTCATCTTATTCTGAAAATTTGATAAGATGTACATACATTTTACTGATATCCGCATTTGTCATGAATTTAACAGAAACTTTCCAGTCTGCTTTTAAAGGATTTGAAAAGATGAATTATAGTACTTCTATATTGACTTTTGCAAATTTAATAATCTTTATAGGATGTCTATTAATCATAGAAAAGGAGAATGTAATAATTAATATAGCTTTTGTATTTTTAATAGGGAGAATTGTCAATCTTTTATTGTCGTTTATTATATTTTCAGGATATTATAAATCATTTAGATTTAATATAAAAATAAAAAATAGCATTTCAATAATGTTTGATTCTCTGACCAGAATACCTGCTCAATTTTTTCTTTCTAATTTTTACAATCAAGGTATAGTTATTGTCTCTGTGTTGAGCAAGCAGGATGTTGGTAGTTTTGGTTTGGCAGCAAAAATATTAACTTCACTAATATTTATATTAACGAGTTTTTTTGAGGCGGTTTTACCAATTATGTCTAAATTTTCTTCTTTGAGTAAAAAAACAACAAAAAATATTTTTTTACACTCTTTAAAAATACTCATTATAATTATTGTGATTGTAATTTTACTTACTATTGGATTTTCAAAAATAATAATTAGATATATTTTTGGTCCAGAATATATTGATTCATATTATTTTTTAAAGATTTTAATAATTGCTTTCCCTTTTATGGTATTAATATCATTATTTCAATACTTTTTGGCTTCAATAAACCAACAGAAAAAGCTATTTTTCTATTTGATTGGAGCATTTAGCGCGAATTTTATTTTTTCCTTAACTGGATATGAGATTTTTGGAATAAATGGAGTTATGGGAGCAATATCTTTAACTTCAATAGTTTCTTTTATTATAATATATTATTCGTTTTATAGAAAAATTGTAATATAATCTCACTATTTGAAATATAAAGATATTTTATCATTAGGGAATTTTAAATAATGAAGATAATTGTTGGAATTTATTTTGTCATTTTATTAATTGTTCCTATTTTACCAGAAAATTTACCATATAAAAATGATATTTTTGTTTCAATTTTAAGCGTTTTATTGTTATTGCAGTTGTATCTAATCCTTTTTCCCAGATTTAAAAGAGAAAAGAGAATTTATGATATAAAGCAAATTTTTAAAGAAAAAAGCATAATTTTTCTTTCTCTTTTTTCATTAATTTCTTTAGCATCTCTATTTTTTTCTTCAAATATATTGATTGGTCTAAAGAAATATTGGCTTTTTTTTACAATTATTCCTGTTCCAATAATTTTATTTATTTTAGTAAAAGATAGCATAGTCAGGGAAATTTTTATCTATGTATCTTTAATATCTTCCACTTTTTTATCTATTTGGGGGATTTGTGAATATTATGGAATAATTCCTTATAGTTTAAGCGAGATTTATAGAAGTCGTGTGTCAGCTTCTTTTTCAAATCCTAATCACTTTTCATCGTATTTAAGTTCTACTTTTCTATTATTGGCTTTGTATTTTTTGCAAATAAAAAATAGTAAATATAAATTAATTTTTATGATAATTTTGTGTTTAATTTATTCTAACATTCTTTATTCGGAAACAAGGGGAGTATGGATTAGTTTAATTATTGCAATAGTATTTTTATCTTTTTTCATAATCAGATATTCATTCTATATTGTTAAAAAAAATAAATACTGGTTAGTGTCTTTTAGTGTATTACTTATTTTAATTACTTTTATTTACTCTTATCCAACTCCTATTAGGCACCCTAAATCCATTTCTGTTACAGAGAGGCTGTCTTCAACTTCAGAGATATTGGATATGAGTTCAACAAAAGATTTTTCATTAAAGGAGAGATTATATATTTGGGAAATAGCCTTCAAAATGATTGAGAATTCTCCTGCATTAGGCGTTGGTTGGGGGAATTTTAAAGAGAGTTTTAAAGTTGTAAGAAATTTATTATATACCAATCCTGAGTTTCTTAATAGATTTCCTCCAAATATTTTTAAAAATATTAAAGAGCATGCACATAACGAGTTTTTACATATCGGAGCTGAATCAGGAATTTTAAGTTTAATATTTTTTATAACTTTTTTATTATTTTTATTCTTAAAATTAAAAAAGGTTAATTATACCCGGTCAGAATTTAATATATTATTCATTATAGGTATAATGAGTTGTACCTTGACAATTTTAGTACACGGATTAGTAGGTTATCCCCTGCATATTTTGCCTACAGCATTAAACTTTTGGACCTTTACAGCTTTTATAATAGTAAATTATTATAGAAAGGTTTATCAAAGAACAAAAGAAAAACCTGATAATAGTTCTGTCTTGTTTTTTGTATTATAAAAGGATTTCCTATGAGAAAACACTATTTCATAAATGTATTTTTAGTTATAATATTTGCATTTATTTCATCTCAAGAACAGAATATAAACAATATAATCCCTATTGAAACTTTATCCTTTGAAGATCAAGTTGCAGTTAAAAACATAATAGATAATTTGGCTGTAAATGTGGAATACAAAGATAACAAATTTAGATGTGATCAGAATATATTCAATTTGCTATTGGACAATTTGCCACTTTCATCATCTATTTGGCGAGCTTACAATTTTGCTCCTCCTTATCTTATCAAATCAAAAAATCATAATGAGTTTTATATTGAGGATGGTGTGAGATTAAAAGGAGTGTTGAAATTAGTATATAAAGATATATCAAAAAGAATCTATATTGCACATGGTACAATAAAATTTGACAAAACAATCGTAAAGATAGAAATAGAAGGAGGTGCAATAATTATTGTGGAAAATTATATGTCAGGTAATGAAATTAATAATAATATTTATGTACATGCAAAATTGGAAAATACATTTTGGAAATACTTATCAAAGATATCTTACACTATTTTCAAGAGATTTATTGATAATAGAATAAATAACATCATAAAAGACACAAAAGCTATTGCTTATAATGTTTACTCAAATCCCAAAAGAGTTTTATTTTTGTTAAAAAGTAAAAATGGAAATTCAGAAGAAATATTAAAGTTTGAAAATGTTTTTATAAAATCAGAATAGATAATCGTAGTTAAAAACAATGTTATTACATGAAGTTCTTTTTTTATTTTGAAATGTTCATATTTTATTTGTAAATTATATAAAAATTTAAAAAATAATGATTATTTCAGTGCCATTCCGGGGATAATTCGAATACTATTTTCCGAAATTAAATCTATTTTCGGCAAAATATATCAAACTATAAGATTAAATTAAAACAAGAATATATGGAGTATTTTCTTTATTATCAATAGCATACGAAATCGACTCCTGCCCTCGGCACTTTAATTAAAGCCCTTCATTGATTATTTCCGAAGGGTTTTTTACTTAAAATAATTGATTTTCGGAGAAAATAAATGTTATAATATTATGAGAGCGGTAATTCAAAGGGTCAAATGGAGTAGGGTTAAGGTAGATGGGAACGTTGTTGGGGAGATTAAAAAAGGATTGATTATCCTTCTTGGTGTTTCGGTCGATGATAACGAAGAAAACGTAAGGTATCTTGCGGACAAATGCGTTAACTTGCGAATATTTAACGATAGTGAAGGGAAAATGAATTTATCTGTACTTGATGTTAGTGGAGAAATTTTATCTATTTCGCAATTTACTTTATATGCTGACACAAGAAAGGGAAGGAGACCAAGTTTTGTTGGAGCTGCTGACCCGATAAAAGGTGAAAAGTTATACGAAAAGTTTAATCAGTATTTAAGTGATACTGGCTTGAAAATACAAACGGGTATATTTGGAGCCATGATGGAAGTTGAACTATTGAACGATGGTCCGGTAACCATTATTGTCGATTCAAAATAGGTGCATTCCTTTTAATTTTATCCCTTTTTAATTTTTAAATTATTATATTATATTAAATAGCATGAATAGTTTATTAGATTCTTTATTTTCTTAGACAAATTATTGAAATTATTAAAAATATTACAGAATTACATTTAAAACAGGTTTAGGCTCTATCACTATTGTCATTCCGATCCTGATACATGTTCAGGATCTTCGGAATCTTTTATTTATAGATCCTGAAATAAATTCAGGATGACAGGAAAAGGGTAAATAAATTTAAAATAACAATAACAGAATTTATAAATAAATCAGATTAGATTTTTTAGAATTATGGAAAGGAAAAAAACAAAGAAGGTTTTTGTAAAGGATGTTGTAATTGGAGGTGGAGAACCTGTATCTGTTCAATCTATGACTAAAACAAGGACAGAAGATATAAAATCGACAATAAGGCAGATAAAGGAATTAGAAGAATATGGATGCCAGATAGTCCGTTCGGCTGTTCCCAATATGGAGGCGGCGATGGCGGTAAGGGAGATAATAAAGAATATAAAAATTCCACTGGTTGCTGATATTCATTTTGACTATCGGCTGGCTCTGGCGGTTCTTGATGGGGGTATTGATAAAATAAGGATTAATCCGGGCAATATCGGTTCTGTAGAGAGAATTAACAAGGTTCTTAAAAAAGCAAAGGAACTGTCTGTTCCCATTAGAATAGGAGTGAATTCGGGTTCACTTGAAAAGGATATACTGAATAAATATAAAAAACCGACCCCTGAAGCCCTTGTAGAGAGCGCATTGAGGCATGTAAAGATTTGTGAAGAGGCTGATTTTGACCAGATTGTTATATCAATCAAATCCTCGGATGTAAATCTGATGGTTGATTCATATCGCCTTATATCGAAAAAGGTAGATTATCCTCTACACCTTGGTGTGACCGAGGCAGGTTCTGTGTGGTCTGGTACTATTAAATCGGCAGTGGGAATAGGAACACTGCTTGCGGAGGGTATCGGAAATACAATAAGGGTATCGCTGACTGGAAGTCCAGTGGAAGAGGTTAAAGCTGCTAAGGAGATTTTAAAATCCCTGAACCTAAGGAATGATAGTATAACCTTGATTTCCTGCCCTACCTGTGGGAGAATCCAGGCAGACCTTATTGATATTGTAAATAAGTTAGAAAAGGAGATATATAAATTTAATAAGCCTTTAAAAGTTGCTGTTATGGGATGTGCTGTTAATGGACCCGGAGAGGCAAAAGAAGCTGATATCGGTGCTGCATTTGGGAAGAAATCTGCTATAATCTTTAAAAAGGGTTCTGTTATTGGAAAGGTTCCTGAGGAGAAGGTTATCGAAACTCTAATTTCTGAAATTAAAAACTGGAATGTTTAAGTTAAAGAATTAGCAATTATTTACCGATTTAAAAAAAGAATATTATAATTGCCATACATCAAATGAAAAGATTTAATAAATATTTTTTTAAAAATTTAAATTTCAAAATTTTATTTATTTTGCTAATTATTTTTATATTTGAGAGTTGTACTATACCTTTCATAGGTGCAAAACGAGGAGATAGTGTTTCATCAATATTTGATAAAGAAGGTTACTTAAATATAAATGAATATTCTTTCAGAGAGTATGAATGGAACAGAGATTCAAGGACTTCAGAAGAGATTTATATCAGGGGTCTTTCTGATTATTTCTTCAAGGGTCAGTATGATAGAGCAGAAGTAATTTTTAACAGCGCTCTTAAAATATACAGAAAAGATGCAAGAATTTATACCAGACTTGCTGAATGTTATGCGAGATTGGGTGATTATAATAAGGCGCTTTC
>JAUWXV010000275.1 GCA_030616165.1 bacterium
TCTCCAAATGATGCTCTGGTTGCTTTAGGCATTTGTTATCCTCCTTTTTCTATTTATTAAATTAATAACCTACTTTTTTTGTAAGATGACAAGGCAAATAGTAGAGACATGCCATGGCATGTCTCTACAATATTAACCTAAATCCATATTTTACAATTGAATTTTTTCAGCATAATGATTCAAAAACAAATTATTTGGACTTTTTGCCATATCATTTTGTAAAGAAAGTATGAACCGCCAAAAGCGGATCCACCAGAGGCGGAAAAGAAACTTTAAACTTATTCCTTGCCTGGCAAGGAATAAAAGAATTGTGGACAGACAAGAATGTCTGTCCTACCTTCCTTTATTTCTAACTATCCCGAATATTTGGGATAGTTAAATCTCAATACTCTCCAGTTCCCTTATAGCCTGTTCTGCCAATTCTTTTGAAGGAGCCTTTCCATGCCAGTCAACATTGTCCTCCATATATGATACTCCCTTACCTTTAACAGTATGGGCAATGATTATTGTTGGATTTCCCTTGACTTTTTCTGCATCATCAAGTGCATCAATAATCTTCGGAATATCATTTCCATCTATTTCTATCACATTCCACCCGAAACTTTTCCATTTATCTTTGACAGGTTCAATTTCCATAACTATGTTCACCCGGTCATCGAGTTGAATTTTGTTATAATCGAGAACAGCAGTAAGGTTATCAAGTTTATATTTTGTAGCACACATGGCAGCTTCCCAAATCTGCCCGGATTGGGATTCACCATCACCTACCATACAATAAATGCGATAATTTTTCTTATCCATTTTTCCAGCGACAGCCATTCCCACAGCAATTGAAAGCCCCTGCCCGAGTGAGCCGGTAGAAGCCTCCATACCTGGTAACCTTGACCTGTCTGGATGCCCCTGCAATCGGCTTCCGGTCTTGCGAAGGCTCATAAGTTCTTCTTCTGAGAAGTATCCACTTTTTGCAAGAACAGCATATTGTGTAGGAACTCCATGACCTTTGGATAAAACAAACCTATCTCTTTGATCCCACTTTGGATTTTTGGGGTCATGACGCATCTTATGAAAATAGAGTACTGTTAAAATATCAGCAATAGAAAGAGAACCTCCGGGATGACCCGAACCTGCCTCTGTAAGCATTTTGATTATATTGATTCTTATTTCCCTTGCTGTTTCTTTTAATTTTTTCAATTCCTGTTCTGAAACCATTTTAAACTCCCTTTTTATTTTTGGATTCTCTAAATTTTACAGCAGATTTCTGATTTGACATTATGAGGATAATAATCTGTTAATTATCAAATTAACAATGTCCATAGAATATGAAATTAATATAAATTTTTTTAATTTTATAATTTTTTATACAAAAAGCAAGAGAAAAAATAAGTATATTTTTTATCCCATTTTATCAGAATATTAAGTTATTTTTTATTTTAAGATTATTTATGATATTTTGCGATTATGTAAAATTTTAAAAATAAAAAGCATCTATTCTCCTTTTAAAAAAGTGATAAAAAAGGGGACTAACAGATGCCATATTAAAGATATAGATAAAATTCCTGGAATTCAAGGGTTTTATGTTAAAGTATTCAAAAAACAGAGAAAGTGAATCATAACCGATATAAAAACAGTCTTAATGATTTGTTTTTTTATATGAAATAAAGAAAATTCTTTAAAAAGTTTGCTAAATGAAAATATTTTAATAATTTGGGATTAATTAATTTTTGTAAATAATTCCAAAAAATGCTTGACTATGAAAAAAAATATTTTATATTGATATAATATTAGGAAAAGTTAAATTTTTAATTATTAAATTTCTCATTGCATTATTGATTACGTCTAAATTTCAGATTTCTCATCTATATAGAAATTAAAGTTAATGTCTTAATTTCCGATATTATTAATAATTGATTATTTAACCTATTTCACAAATTTTTTATTTTTAGAAAGGAGGAGAATTAAATATGAAAAGATTATCAATTAGTATTTTATCAGTGGTATTATTATTGACCTTTGTAATGGGTTCAACTTATTCAGCTGACCCGCCTTTGGTGCGATATCTTGTAAAAATAGAGGGACCTCCTGGGAATGTTGAGAAGGCAGTTAATGCATTTGGAGGTAAAGTTACACATATTTATGGTATACTTCCTCAATGGATTGCAGTTGAAATTCCGGAAGCAGCCCTGCCAGGTTTAGAACGGAATCCAAGAGTGATCTCTATTGGACCAGATGTTTTATTCTATGCTATTGGTCAAACGCTGCCTTGGGGAGTAGATAGGATAGATGCTGATTTGGTTCATCCAACATATAAAGGTACTGGTGTTCCAGTGGCAATAATCGACACAGGTATTGATTTAGACCATCCTGACTTAGCAGTTGCCAATAACGTAACATTTGTTGATGGAACAAGTAGTGGTGACGATGATAACGGCCATGGCACACACTGCGCTGGCATTGTTGCTGCTCTCGACAATGAGATTGGTGTCATCGGAGTTGCCCCAGAGGCTTCTCTGTATGCTGTTAAGGTATTAGATGCAGGTGGAAGTGGTTGGGTAAGCGATATTATTGCCGGTATCCAATGGTCAGTTGGCAACAATATGCAAATTATTTCCATGAGTCTGGGTAGCAGATTTGATGACCAAGCACTGCGCGCTGCATGTGATGCGGCGTATGACGCTGGTATTATCCTTGTTGCAGCGGCAGGGAACTCTGGTAATCCTCCGGGAAGAGGAGACAACGTCATATATCCTGCAAGATATGGGTCAGTCATTGCCGTGGCAACCACAGGACAGGATGATAAAAGGGCGAGTTGGTCGAGCACAGGACCTGATTTGGAACTTGCTGCTCCTGGCGTTAATATTCTTTCAACTGTCCCGGGCAGTGGATACGAAAGCGAAGGTTGGAGCGGCACATCAATGGCATGCCCGCATGTGGCAGGAACGGCTGCATTGGTTATTGCTTCAGATAATACTCTTACAAACAACGAAGTGAGACAGAAGTTAATAGATACTGCAGAGGATCTTGGTGCCCCTGATAGAGATAACTTATATGGATGGGGTTTAGTAAATGCGGCTGCTGCAGTAGGTGTTACTATTCCCGAAGAACCAGCAGTTAATGTGGCGCTCAGCACGGATAAATCCTCTTATTTAACAACTGAGACTACAGCTGTGCTAACCGCAGTAGTTTCGGATGAAGATGGTAATCCCATCAGCGGTTTAGACCCAGGTGCATTTGAAACAATACTTGATGAAGTTCAAGCATCCGTGACCTATACTGAAACATCAACTGGAACCTACACAGGGAATTTGGGTATTTCTGGTTTGGCTGAGAGTTCACATAATATAGAAGTAACGGTCACGGATACAAGGCCTATATCTGGAACTGGTTCAGCAGAATTTAGCATCACTTCCGGTGAGGTAGACATTGTGGAGATAGCAAAGGCGGTGTATAATTCCCGAAAAAGTAATGGAGAGTTAAAAGTGGAAGCAACTAGTTCACATGCTCCAGCTGGAACAGACCCAAATGTAGCCCCATCTTTAAAACTTAAAGTTTATCTAAATAATGTACTTATAAAAGAAGAACCAATGGATTTTGACAGTAAAAGAGGGAAATATAAAAAGACTGTAACAGAAGTATCCTCCAAACCAAGCTCGATAATAGTTACATCCGATCATGGCGGATCATATACAATGTTAGAATCAGAAATAGGTGGAAAATCTACACCTGCAGGCGCTAAGGCTAATTTGCAAAACTATCCCAATCCTTTCAACCCTGAGACTAATATAGAATATGGTATAAAGGAGACAGGTTTCGTTTCAATAAAGATACATAATATTTTGGGACAGGTTGTCAGGACACTGGTTAATGAAGCGCAAAGTGCAGGGTTTTATACCGTTGTCTGGAACGGAAGGGATGAGCAGGGTAGGGAACTATCCAGCGGGATTTATTACTGCAGGTTAACGGCTGGAGAACAATCAGCAATTCTGAAAATGTTATTCCTGAAATAATGAATTGTTGTTCCTTAGAAAAGTAATTTTAAAAAGATTATAAAAAGTCCCGGGCAGGATATAAAATTTCTGTTCGGGACTTTATTTTTTTGTGAAGTTTAATATGTTTAAATAAAGAATAGGTAAAGCGAAAATGTGGAAAATTTCTATTTTAACATTATCAATTTTTTTGTTTATTTCTCTCTTTACAGTATTCAGAAATAACAAAAAAGAAAATGTAGGTGCACAGGAAAAGGGCATTTTTAATGGTAAAGGATTTGGGCTTTCTCTGGCAGCAAATAAAGGAATATACAAGGAAGGAGAAGTGATTGAGCTGGCACTCAAAGTATTTAACTATTCAAAAGATAACATAATTTTTAATTTTAAAGATGGTCAGAGATATGATTTTATTATAGAGAACGAAGAAGAGGAAAAGGTCTGGCAGTGGTCAGAGGGAAAAATGTTTATTATGGCTTTAGGCAGAGAAATTCTTGGTCCTGATAAACGCGAAATAGTTTACAAAGAAAATTATTCTGGAAAGTTAAAACCCGGAAATTATAAAGTTACAGGAATTTTCACCTCAATGGAAAGGATGATGGGAAGTATTGAAATAACGGTCAAATGAAAGATAAATATATCAACATTTTGGAACTCTATTTAAAATTAGTTGACTATCACAAAAACTTAGAAATACCCTATTTCAAAAGTAATATCTTTACTTGCTGAAGACAGGTTCCCTTTGATTATAAAATTTATTAAATGGAAATATAAAAAGAAACTCAAAAAGTTAGAAAATAAACATCTAAAAGGAGATAGAAACGCAGAAAATTTCATTAAATATAAAAAATATATGTTTTATGTGTTTCAAAAAGATGAGCAAGAATCTTAT
>JAUWXV010000303.1 GCA_030616165.1 bacterium
GACAACCCTCGGGTTGTCCCTATATAAAAGCAAATAATTTAGAATTTTCGCTATTTCATCAGAAAACGATATTGTTAAAATCAATGAAACCCAAACAAAAGAATATAAGTAGTATAAAATCAATAACTAATATACAAAAAATCAGTAATTTCAAAAAAAAATCACCGATTTTTGAAAAATCTGTTTTGGCTTATATCATTGTATTTTATCAAATTATAGATTATTAAATGTTCTCAAAAACGGGAAAAATGAAACTTTTGGGACAAAATTCCCACTAAATTGGGAAATATTCCCAAAAAAAAACGTATATTGGGGAAAAAATATCAAAACCATTAAATAATCTCTTAATCCGAATAATTCATAAATTATTTTTATTTAGTAATCAAATTATTGTAATAAAACAAGTTCAGGTTCTTTAAATCAATTTATGAATAATGCAGGATTAATAACTTTTTAATATGTTTTAAATATAATGAAAACTTCAAAAAGACTGCTCAGATATTTTTTACCTTACTGGAAGAGAATACTCGCCGGGATTGTAGCGACAATGTTTGTTGGATTTTGTGAAACTATGTTTGCATCTGGTTGTGGTATTCTTGTTGATGGTCTTACTACCATTAGTGCGAATGTTAAAAATGGGAGAGGTATTTTAGCTGAAATTACCATAGTAAACCAGAGAATAAAAATTTTTGATATAACAATATCTGGATATGACCAAGCATTAATGTTTGTTTTTCTTTTTGCACTTATAGTATTTGGTTTGGTGGTTTTTAAAGGTCTTTTTGTTTATGGAAAAGAATATCTTATGGCATCGGTATCACAAAAGGTTCTCAGAACTATGAGAAATAAAATATACAGCCATGTTGTTTATCTGCCTATGCAATTTTTTGACCGTGAGAAGACCGGTGCTACTATGAATCGGATAACTTATGATGTTTCTAATATCGAATATTGTTTTAGTTCGGGGATTTCGCTGGTTCAATCTGTTGTATTTACGATTATTTTTCTTGGATATATGTTTTTTATCCAGTGGGAACTTACGCTTTTTGCAGTCATAATGTTTCCTATTGCGGGATATATTATAAAATATTTTAGTGTCAGATTCCGAGCAGTAAATAAAAGAATAACTGAACATCTTGCCGTGGTTAATTCATATATTCTTGAGGCACTTTCATCAATAAAGATTGTTAAATCATATACCAGAGAGGATTATGAGAAGAAGAGATTTCACGATAAGATGAATAAGCATTACGATTTCAGTATGAGGTCGGTAAGGCTTACTTCTTTTTTAAAGCCCATAAATGAGATTTTGAGTTTGGGAGGTATGATTCTTGTAATAGGATTTGCCGGTTATCGGATGATAAATGGGCAGATGAATATGGGTGATGTTACAGCTTTTATTGTTTTACTTACTTTGGCATACAAACCGGTCAAGGGTCTCGGGGACACTCCGAATGTAATCCAGAGAGCATTGGCTTCTGCCGATAATATATTTTCTGTACTTGATAGGCAGCCAGAACTCAGGCCTGGCTTTAATGGTAAAATAGAGATTGGAAAGATTAAAGGTGAAGTAATATTTGAGGATGTACAATTTTCATATAATGGGGAAGATATAATTCTAAGAGACTTGAGTTTTAAGGTCAAACCCGGTGAGACAGTCGCCCTTGTTGGCCCATCGGGTGCAGGGAAAAGCACTATAATTAATCTTATTTTAAAATTCTATCTCCCTAATAAGGGGAAGATTTTAATAGATGGAATTAATATACTTGATATTACTATCAAATCAGTGCGTTCACAAATTGGCATTGTTCCTCAAGAAACCATACTCTTCTCAGGAACAATATTTGAAAATATAAGGTACGGGAATCTTGATGCCACAGAGTTAGAAGTAATTAATGCAGCAAAGGCTGCTTATGCCCACATATTTATAAAAAATCTTCCAGATGGCTATCAGACAGAAATTGGAGAGAGAGGAGTTAAATTATCAGGAGGAGAAAGGCAGAGAATATCCATCGCAAGGGCTATATTAAGCAATCCGAGGATTTTAGTTCTTGATGAAGCAACTTCTTCATTGGATTCCGAATCTGAAACCCTTGTACAAGAAGCGACCGAAAACCTTATGCGAAGTAGAACTTCATTTGTTATTGCTCATAGGTTATCCACTATTCAGAATGTAGATAAAATTCTGGTCGTCAATGAAGGAAAAATTGTTCAGTCAGGGAACCATCAAGATTTAATAAATCAGGAAGGGTTATATAAAAATTTATACCAGCGACAATTTCATTAATTTTCAGTATGAATCCGATTATAAATAAGGAACAAATAAAGAAAATACTAATAATACAATTTCGGTATATAGGAGATATAATATTATCGACACCTTTAATAAAAATACTAAGAGAATCATTTCCTCAAAGCCACATTGCATTTCTTGTCGAACCAGCACCAGGTGAAATTCTTGAAGACAATCCAAATATTGATGAAATTATATATTTTGAGAAAAGGAAAGATGATATTATAGGTTCTTATAAATTCTTCCGTTCCCTTAAAAATAAGAAATTTGACCTTGTTATAGATTTAGTTGGAACTCCCGGAACTGCATGGGCAACATTCTTCTCAAAAGCAAAATATAGAGTAGGATATAATGTTCGTATAAGAAAATATGCATACAATTTGATAACTTCAGATGACACTGTCGAAAGATACAGTGCTCTGAAAAAACTTGTTCTCCTTAAAAAAATTGGTATTTATAAAGAAGAATATAAACTCTTTTTAAAAATCAATGAAAATCACAGAAAGTTTGCCGAAGATTTCTTTAATATTAATAATATTAGTGACCATAAGTTAAAGATATTTTTTGCTCCAAATTCAAAAATTCCAACAAAAAGATGGAATAAAGAAAGATTTGCTGAATTAGGCGATTTACTTAATGAGAAATATCAGGCGCATGTTATAATACTGTGGGGAAATCCAGAAGAGCTAAAATATACAAGAGAAATAGCAGAGTTAATGAATTATAAGCCAGTTCTGATGCCGAAGGTTATGTTAAAGGAGATGGCTGCTGTTATTGAAAAGTGTGATTTGATGGTTGCATGCGATTCTGGACCAAAGCATATCGGTACAGCAATGGAAATTCCCACAGTTACAATATTTGGTTCATCAATGGATATACTCTGGAATCCACCGGGAAATGATAAATTTGCTGTAGTTAAAGGAAATGTTCCTTGTATTGGGTGTGGACTGAATAAATGTGACCATATGAGTTGTATGGATAATCTCAAAGTGAAGGATATAGAAAATGCAATGATGAAACTCAAACAGAATGGTTATCTTTTATTGTAAGGGACTGCTTATGAAAAACTTACCGGAAGGATTTGGTCGACATGTCGAAGAAACTATTGAAGATGCCCAGCAAATTGAAGGACATTTGACTTTGAAGGAGATTCGTTTTCTCTGTCTTTTGGCTACTGTGCCTACTACAACTGGTGAGATACTCGAAATCGGCAGCTTCAAAGGCAAATCTACAATTGTGCTTGCTAAATCCGTAAAATTCATAGGTGGCAATTCTGTTATTGCTGTCGACCCTATGACCTTGCCTGCTGCCACTGATCCCACAACAGATTCAACGTCTTCTTTAAATTCAGAGTTTCAAAAGAACCTTCGTGACCATAATGTCGATTCGATTGTAGAGTTTTATCAGATGTTTTCTCAGGATTTCGCCCGCACCTGGAGTCGCAAACTGAAACTTTTGTGGATTGACGGTGATCATACT
>JAUWXV010000264.1 GCA_030616165.1 bacterium
ATTTTGACATTTGACATTAAATATTCTATTTTCTACTAATATAGAAGAATTATTAGTTAAAGGGTTAAGAAATCACCTCACTAGTTAAAATGAACAAAAACTCGATTGTATTTTTCACCATATTTAGTTAGTAGGACAGACATTCCTGTATAAACAATTTTATTTAACCCCTTCAAAAGGAATAAATTTTTGGTCTTTTATAAGTCCGCCTGAAAAGCCAATAGCCGCCTTTATGTGTTCTTCAGTAATTTGTGGGTAATATTTACTTACGATATCTTCCATAGAAACACCTGCCTCAAGAAGTTCCAAAACAAGATATATCATTATCCTTGTACCAGAAAAGCATGGCTGTCCATGACAAATATCTTTATTTACAGTAATAAGTTCTTTCATATTTGGACCTTATTATTTTTTTTATTAAACACTCATGCTCCGAAGGAGCGCCACGAAATATGAAAATATATTCTATTTCCGAACTAAAGAACATAATTGTTAATGATTTTGTTTTATGCTCATTTCTTTATTCTCGTGTAGGGGCGGGTTTACCCGCCCTTTTTCATATATGGGTGAACAAGTTCACCCCTACGGGGATATATATTTGTTTTCATAGAAGATTAAACAATAAAAGATTTTTTATATTAAACACTCTCGTTCCAATGGAGCGCCACGAAACATGATAATATATTCCATTTTCGAACCAAACTATATACAAATTATATATTTGTCAAGAAAAATGTATTTGAAACTTGCTTTTTCACCATTTATTTAACTCATCCATAAAAACCTGAAAATTGCGATACAAGAATAATAATTTCAAAAAAAACCGAATGTTTTACTAAAATTTAAAAAATAAAATGTCATTGCGAGGAGTCCCGATTAGTCGGGACGACGTGGCAATCCCGCTCCCTCATGTCATTGCGAGGAGCGCAGCGACGCCTACGGCTCGCAATGACAAAAAGGTCGATTTTTTTAGCACTTATTTGATTAAAATAATTATATGTTTATATTAATTTTAAATAACCTATTGCAATTTTAGGGTAATTAAATTGTATTCGATATTCCCCATATTAAAGTAAAATATGACTTTAGTTTTAGTTTTTGTTATATTTAAAATTAAAATAAAATTTTTTTTATTAAGAGCAACTATTTTTTCTTACTGGAAAATTCGGGGACACAATACTTATTTGTTTTTATTTTCTAATTTTCTTCCCCGTTTTTTTGGTGAGAGCATGCGTGAAAGTAACGAAGTACGATTTACGATAATTGAACCGCTGACCCACAGGGCAAGGACGCAGAAAAAAGGATTTATGATTTTATAAATTCCCCCTTAGCAAAGGGGGATTAAGGGGGTTGTTTATCTTCAATCTATGTTTCAATTATTTTCAAATATAGTTGAATTTTAAAAGATGAGGATAACCGGGTACGGCAAATCTTGCCGAGCGTAGAATACGAAGATATATGATTTTATTAATACATTTCAAGAAATAAGTATTATGGCACCAAAATACATAGAATAAAATGTATCTCAGTTAAGTATGTTAACATCTTATGAATCACTAAACAAAGCATTAATCTGCCCTGCAATGTCTTCCATCATTCCAATTGCAGAGCCTGGCGGTAAAATCATCTGATCTTTCGGATGAGAAGCGAAATTACGTAAATGACGAATAGCATCCCAGCGGTTAAACTCTTCTTCCCGTATTATTTTCTCGGAAACAAGCCATTTAATTTTCTTACAAAATTTATCTCTTGATTTAGGAGCATTCAATTCCTTACACTTAAAAGTAACTGCAGCTTCTGCAACACGAAACAGCTGCTCTAATGCAAGATTATAAAGAGGATAAAAGAAATAACCATAGACCATAGCACCACGCGCGACCTCGAAAAGTGTCTGAACTTCATTCGGGACTGACTTGATGAAGCATGGTTTTAGAATAAGCTTTAGGTAATCATCTCCAGCCAGAGTTTTAGATTTTCCATCAGGTGTTATTCTAACAAATCCTCTTAAAACCTTATCCGGCTCCATCCAGTTATCCAGATTTATTTCTTTTATACCCAATTTACTCCTTATATTGAAGTTATATTCTTTATATAATTAACGTCTTCTCTTTTTAATCCCAACTACCTACAGCTATTAATCCAAAACATGTCATTGTGAGGATCCCGCTTAGCGGGAGACGTGACAATCTCATTCATCTGTGCAATCTGTGGATTACAACCTATTTTATTTTAACAATTCCTTCTAAAGAAAAAACCTTAGCTCCCATCTAAGACAAATTATCATTTAATTTATTTCTAATTTTCTTTCCCGTTTTTTTGGTTAAAGCATGCGTCCAATACTCTTTCTAATCGTGCTGTACGAAAATGTATGATTTTTTTAACTATATTGTCAAGAAATAGGTATTGTGTTCCTGAATTTACGAATATTGTGAACAATATGGTCAATATGTCTATAATATATATTGTTATCTCTATAATATATGTTATTAATTATGCAAAGTAAAGTATAATTTTTTTTAATTCTTAAAAAATTATAATAATACAATAATTTTCACGCTTTGTGTATTTTACGTATCTGAAAGGGCAAACGCCGTTTGCCACACATAGATTTGTAATTAATTAGAAATGGTTTTTATTTTGGGAAATGTGTAAAGACGCCCGACAGTGCGTCTCCATATTTCTCCTAACAAAATCGATCGCTCTGGGTTTCATTACTCAGGGCGTAACTTTCTGCTGGCGAAGGTGTTCCCACAAAATGTCTTAAATAATCTCTTTCAACCAAACTGTAGGGGCGATTCACGAATCACCCTCTCTATTTTCAATTAATATTTTAACATATTTTTATTATCCTTGCTCTGTGCTCTCTGCCTGTCCTGTGGATGGTTTCCTATTTATTCTTTTATTCTATCTTAATTTATCCTTTCTCTGTGCTCTCTGTGGTTTCCTATTTATTCGCCCTCTAAAATAGAAAAATCGAATAACGAATTACTTTGTTAACAACTTAACCCCCATAGAGAAACTTCTACCCGGCATTGGATATCCTGCCATAATTTGATATTCCTCGTCTGTTATATTATTAATTTTACCTATTAAAGTAAGATATTCATTTATATTATAGGAAACTCTTGAATCCAAAACAATAAATTGGTCGAGCCTGTTTTGTGCAAAATCGCTTCCGTATCTGTCCCATAAACTCTGCGAAAAGAGTTCCCAGCCGAAATCATCTTTATGATATCTCAAACTTAAATTTATTTTATTTCCCGGATTATACTGGGTTTGGTCATTGGAGTCAAGCCAGCAGTATCCGGCAGACAGACTGATACTTTCTACCGGATTCACGATAACACTTAATTCTACGCCATTATGAGTAAATTCTCCCGTATTACGAAATGCCACATTCGGGAACTGCCCGGTAACTCTTATAAGATTGGTACCTTTCATTGTAAAAATCGACGAATTTATCCTGAACTTTTTCGTATTAAAAGTATAACCCAGCTCATAATTCCACATCTCCTCAGGGTCTATCTCCGTATTTGATGGAGGGAAAAGGTAAAGTTCTCTTATGGTCGGAGCCCGGAACCCTTTAGAGATGTTTACTTTGAAAGAGTTTTTGTCATCTATATGACACACTAATCCAATCTTTGGTACTATCTCATTTTTTCGGTTATAAATCTTTTCAACCCTGACACCGGCGGATGCTATAATGCTATTTAAAAGTGCCTGCTGAATATGAAAATATGGTCCATATTGATATTCATAATTTTTACCATAGTTATATTCTGGAACTTTTGAAACATCCCTGGCGTCTCCTCCGATTTTTTTATAATCAAAGCCTGCTGTAATAGTGGTTCCAACGAAGGGCTTTATATGCTGGTAAAATATGAATCCATACGTTTTATCGTTACTTCTCCATCCATCATATATCTCATGATGACCCGTATTTGCATGTAATTTAAATTCTCCGCTTCCATACTTTGTTCTATTTAAGATTGAAAAATCAAACCAACTTCTTTTAACATCATACCAATCATCGGCGGCTGGATTTGAAACAGTCCCGGGATCGTTCATTTCAAATTTCGTTGAACTACTCATAACCGAGAGTTCCCATTGTTCCGAAAAGTTATACATTAATTTTGCAGAATAACTTTGGGACTTATAGTTGGCTTTTTCCCTGTGACCGTCAGTTCCATCTGCTCCTGCGGATATGAAATATTTGAATTTATCAAATCTGCCTTCATTTGTATACTTAGTTCTATATGTACTAAACGAACCATATTCCGCCGTAATGATGTTTTTAAACCCTTCCTTAATATTTTTTTTTGTAATAATATTTATCACTCCTCCCATTGCATTGGTTCCATATAATACGGAAGCAGGACCCTTAATTACCTCGACCTTCTCGACATTCTCAAGGGGATATACATCCGAAATCGGGTGTCCAAAAATTCCCATAATATCCGGCCTTCCATCAACCAAGACTAATACTCCTGTATTTGGTTTTCCGCCAACACCTCTTATATTCACAACACCTGCAGCATTAGCCGCTATTCCATAACCCAAAACACCCTTTTGTGTGAGTGTGACACCTGTAACCTTTTCATCAATCAGTTCAAGAACAGAATTGCCTATCGAATTTGAAATCTCTTCTTCGTTTATTATATGAACCGACGCCGAAATATCCCCTCTCGGAGCAGCATATTTGCTCGCTATTACCGATACCTCTCTACCTTTAACAACCAATGTATCCTCTTGACTTTTCACAATCTGTGAAAAACTACTTGTATAACCGGTCAAAATTAATAAAATCAAACCTGATAAAACTGCAATTCTTTTCACCAATTTCTCCTTTTTTTATTTGAAAATTTTATACGATTTCTTTTAAAATTGAATACCCCCCAAAAATTTTGAATGAAAAAATATAAGTTATTGATAATATAATATTTGTAAGATAATTTAATTTGAAAAAAGTAATTTAATAATCATTTGCTTGTTATTATAAAAAACGTCTGGAATCTGCGGTTTTAAATTCCCCCTTAACAAAGGGGGTTAGGGGGTTGTTTTTTTTCATTACATATATAAATAAAATAGTTAATGGTTTCTGTCTTATAATTTATAATAA
>JAUWXV010000227.1 GCA_030616165.1 bacterium
GTTTTGAATAATTTATCTTCCAGTTTTTTATTTTCCTTAATCCCAAACATACTTCTTGTAACACTTCTATTTACAGCATTATCAAACTGATTAAAAATAAATCCCTTGTTATCTGAAATTTTCTTTTTTAATATACTCAAATTCTCTGCCACCAAAATCATCATTAATTGACCTATCGAAAATTCATCTTTCTTGATAAGATAGAAATATCTCCCTTCTCTCATACCATTTTTCATTCTATCATCAAGGAGACTTTTAATGTAGTTAGAAATTTCCCCATTCCCGTTGAGCGTCCCGAGTAAAATAATATGCCTGAATTTTTGATAATCTACAAACTGAAGGGGATTGATTTTTGTTAAATAGAATATCTTTTCTGGCTGTGGTGTCTTCAATTCTTTTTCAAATATCACCTCAAGTATATTTTCTGTCTCTTCCCAAACTTCCAAGTCTGCACATACAATTATCTCATTTGGGTCACCGACAGCTCTTGACCTTAAATTCACACATCCGATAAAAAATAAAATTATTATACATAAAAGCCCTTTTTTTACCATTATTTTCATAATTCTGCACAGATTTATTATTAGAAATCGAGTAAATATATTAGTTATAATTTAAAGTTCTTTTGTGCAACTTTTTTTCTAAAAAAAGTTGCGACTTCAACAATTTTTCATAGTTTCTTCTTTAATATAATTTTTTATTCTGTCGTGTCTTCTTAATGAAAAAGCAATCCCTCCTGGAACACTTGCTAATACTCCAATAAGATAAGCAATAAATTCTATCGAAAAAGCAAGATCACTTGTTATACCAACATAACTATAGAGTACAACTCCCATAGACTCTCTCACTCCGAGACCTCCAATAGAAATTGGAAGCAGGGCAACCACGAATATTATTGGCACAAATATATAAAAATACCATATACTAACATTATCTATATTCAGAGAAAGAGCAGCAATATAATGAGAACTTATTCGAAGTAACTGAATTATTAAAGAATTTAAAAAAAGAAAAAGAATAAGCATTCGATGATTTTTAAAATAATTTATACCATTATACACTTCCCTCAACTTCTGAAAGATAAATTCAGGTAATATTTTCTCTGTTGCCGATTGAAACTTTTTAGCGAAGTTTTTGAAATAAAAAAACAAAATTATAAATAGAAGAAATATAAAAAATCCACTTACAAGGGCTAAAATATAGTTCGAATGTAAAATTTTTACTGAAATTATTCCGAATATCAGTGCAAAGAAAACCATTGCCATCAAGCCTATAAGCCTATCAAGAAAAACCGTTGATATAGCGGTGCTGTTTTTACCCGAATGCTTGGTGATATCATAAACTCTAAATATATCACCTCCAAAAAGAGAGATAAGAAAATTATTAAAAAACAAACCAGTATAGTAATAAACAAGAGCCCTCGGATATGAGATTTTAATATTGCTATTTTTAAGTAAAAATCTCCACTGTAAAACACCTAATAGATTGCTTGCTGTGACAAGAATCAAAGCAAAGAGCAGCCATCCAATATCTATTTCGGAAAAAATTTCTGCTAACCTTTTAAATCCTATTTTATTTAATAAATAATATATTAACGAAACACTTACTATTATTTTTATAAAAGTTGTAATAAGTTTACTCCGCAAATCACCCTCATTATTAAATATTTTCTGAAAATTTATTTATTTATCTATTTTCGCTGAATCACTCTTAGCAATCAATACCCTTAAATCCTCCGTTTTCTTACGGGCACTGCTATCATTGGGATTCACAGTAAGCCACCGCTCAAGAAGTTCCAATTCATCTTCATACAACTTTTCCTGTTCATAAATAAACAACAAAAAACTATATGCTTTATTAAAATCCCTCTTTATATCTATTACCTTTTTTATAACATTAATCGCCTTCTGGTTGTCATTCAGAACTGATTTGTACAAAACTCCATATTCGAAAAGTCTTTCATGGTTAATGTTCTCATTTGCAGAATACATATCCAATCTCTTTCTAAGTTCCTCTGGTCTTCCACAGTCAGCATACAATCTGCCCATTTGCATATCAATAATTTCATTTTTAATTGGGATAACTGAGGATGGCATTACCTCCTCCATTTTATCTAAAACTTCTGTTACCTTCTCTTTTTCCCCTTTAGTATAATAGTGATAAGCAAGTTGAGTAAACATTGTTCTTATATTCTGCAAAAGGGATTCAGTTTGATGATCATAATATACTTTAGGGTCTGCTAATCCTCTATATTTAAACTTTTCGAAGAGATTCATTTTCATAAGAGATGGAGAAATTCTGACATTCTTAAATGGTATAAGTTTCATTGACATTCCATCCATTCTAATATAATCATTAAGTCCAGTTTTATTATCATCAGCAACAGTTAGAGCAAAATATATAGGTTTCCTCCATCTATTTGCAGCGATAATGTTCAATACCATATAATCCTGAACTCTCAAGAATTGACCACCATATGTGGGATTAACCTCAAATTCCATGACAGCGGAGCCCTCTGGAAGATTCATCTCACCTTTCACATCTGCCATATATTCCTTAAGTATTTGATTAGGGACCTCCACTTTAAATTTCTGCTTCTCCCAAGGCTTAAGTGTAATCCTATTTATTATATCATCACTTAAAGAGATAGGGACTTTTGGCTCTTCATGTTTTAACTGCTCTATATACCAATTGGTATTCAAAAGTGAAAGATTTGCAATTCTGACATCTTTTCTTATCCCTTCCACCTCTTGCAGATACCACAATGGAAAAGTATCGTTGTCACCGTTTGTAAAAAGTATTGCATTCGGTTCACAAGATTGAATTATATTATATGAATAATCCCAGGCAACATAGTTCCCACTTCGGTCATGTTCGTTGAAATTGAATATGCACATATTTACAGGAACAGCCAACATTATCAAAAAAATCGCTCCTCCCACTGCAAGCGACGTCAATTTCGCTTTTTCCCTTAACTTTGAAACTATCCCCTCTAATATGCCAACCATACCGATTCCCATCCATATAGCAAAAGCAAAGAAACATCCAACATACACATAATCCCGCTCTCTGGGCTGGGGATCAGGCTGGTTAAGATATATAACTAAAGCTATCCCCGTCATAATAAAAAATATTAAAACAGAAAGTGCTCTTTTCCAATCTTTGTAAAAATGGTGTACCATACCCATTATCCCTAAAAGAAAAGGAAGACCGTATAAACCTCTAAAACTCAGATTTTCTGCTATATATCCATCTGCACCGAAGGTGGTTCCCTTACCGATAAACTGCCAGCTAAAATACCTTAAGAACATCTTTTTAATCTGGTAACTCCACAATGGTGCTGCCCGTTGGAACAGGATTGAAAACTGACTTGTAGTCCCATATTGTTCCCTGTTAAGATATTTCATAAAATTTGTCCAGTTTTCTGGATTATTTTCATCAATTGCAGGATTCAGCCCCGATCTAATAAGAACCATCAAATATGTAGAATATCCTATAATTAAAAGAATAGGAATAAAAATCCAGAGGTCATACCTCAAAAGGATTCTTTTGTCAGTAAAGAGTATCAAGAGAAATATTGTCGGAATTACAAGGAGATTCAAAAGGTGAACCCCAGCACCAAGACCAAAAAGAAATACTATAAATAATAAAAACCTAACCGACTTGTAATCCTTGAAATTGTCCATCCAAACTAAAGCGAGCCAGAAGACAAGTGCTGTAAAAAGCATTGACAAAGCGTAAACCTCCGTTTCAACAGCATTGAACCAGAATGTGTCTGAAAATGCATAACTCATAGCTCCTATAAATCCACCTACATTCAATATAACTCTATCTTCAAAAGTTTTAGGTGCACCCCTCCATTCACGAATCAATCTCACTATAATAAGAAAAAGAAGAGCAACGGTAAATGCACTGGAAAAAACAGAAATCAGGTTTGTTCTGAATGCAACATTAGACCACGGGATTAATGTGAATGCTCTTCCTATTAATAGGAACAAAGGGGCTCCTGGGGGATGGGGAACACCCATAATATAAGAACACGCTGTAAATTCTCCGCAGTCCCAGAAGGAAACCGTGGGGGCTACAGTTATCAAGTAAAATATAAAAGATATTAAAAACGCAACTCCTGCTAATATCTTATTATCTCTATCCATAAATTTCTTCCTTATTTTTTCCCTATTACACCTATATTATTGAATGTATAAAAGGATAACCTATTATTTTTAATTTTATCTTTAATTTTTTTTCTCGTTCTTCGTATAAAACGAATACCTCCGGGATACAATGGGAGTTTAATTCCGAATTTTAAGAAAATTTCCCTTACAATTCTATAAAACAGACTTGGATTCATCCAATCTCCGTAAATTGAAACTATTTTCAATCCTTCATTTTTTAAAAGTTTCTCAAGTTCTCTCACAGAATATTCTGTTTCCCATCCGGCAAACCATTTCCTGAAAAAAATAAGAATGTGCTTTAACACGGTATATAGATGGAACCTCTGGGGTACATCGACCAAAAGGAATCCCCCCTCTTTTAAAACCCTTACATTCTCTTTTAATATCTTTTCAGGATTCTTAAAATGTTCAAGGAGACCCTGATGAAAGACAATATCAAAAGAGCTATCCTCAAAAGGTAAACTTAAGGCATCCCCCATTATAAGTTTGATATATAACTCTTCTTCATTTAAGATTTCTTTTATCGTTTTTAAAGAACTTTTTGCATAATCAAGAACATAAATATCCCCCCCCCAAATCCTGATATTTATGCTGTCTCTTCCGCTTCCCGCTCCAACCTCCAGCACCTTTTTATATTTTAAATCCGTAACCGACTTTAAATTATCAATTAAACATCGGGAAGTCGGATAGACATCTTTAATATTTCTGTTTCTGCTCCAGAAATTTTCCCAGTTAAGTTTTTCAGTTCCAGACATAACTGTTTTCCTTTAACTTTCCATCATTTAATCGGGAAAAATTCCCTCTGCCATTTTCATGCGCTTCTTAATAGATGGATGAGAATAAAAGAAGAATTCGACAATAGGGTTAGGCTCCCAATCAGCAAGGTTTATATCTTTCAGTTTCAACATAGAAGAGACAAATTCTTTTTTCCCTTCCATAGTTTCAAGAGCATATCGGTCCGCTGTCCTTTCAAGTTTTCTCGATATAGCGCTGCTTAAAGGCATAGTTATTAATCCGTATAAAAACAAAAACAGAAACAGAAGGGGGATTGCAGCTATATCATCGGTCCCCTTAAAGCCAAAAAAATTTAAAGAATTCTTATACAAAATACTGGCAATAAAAAGTGAAACAAATGTGCTTACTGCACCGGATAAAATCAATTTCCAAATATGTGAGTGATAGTAATGCCCCAGTTCATGAGCAAAAACAGACCTCACTTCATCAACTGTAAAATTATTTAGAAGGTTATCCCCAAGTATAATTCTTTTACTCTTTCCAAGACCTGTGAAACCAGCATTCGCCTTTTTGGTATTTTTGCTGATATTGAAAGAAAAAACTCCCACAATTTTAAGCCCCACTTTTTCACACATTTCGGTCAATTTTGCCTTTATCTCCAAATCTTCAATGGGCTTAAATTTATAAAATAATGGAAAGATAATAAGCGGAGCAATCTCCGATAAAACAACAGTAAATATAAAAATCATTATACCCACCGCTATCCACCAAAAATCACCAAGATTCCTTAAAAAATAATATAATAGAAATATAAGGGGCAGAAATAACACCAATGAAACTCCCAGCGATTTTAAAGACTCCCACAGCCATGCTATAAAAGTCTGATTAGA
>JAUWXV010000307.1 GCA_030616165.1 bacterium
ACACTCTTCAGGAGTTCTAATATTAGTTGGGTCATCATCATCTAAAATCATGTCAGAATACTTGTTCCGTCCTCTAAATCTGGGATATTGTTCCTGCATCTTCTCATCCCAGGGTCCGTTTGTAGTACCCACCCAGCAAACATCTTCGTCAAGATAGGGCCGCATATAGTAAACATCACTGTTAAACATGGATGGACCTCCATGTTTTAAGCGAGGCGGGCTTATCCTGAAATCAAATGAACCGTGATATATACTCGGAGAACCTTCTCTGGTAATGACGTTAATCAGTCCAGAACGAACATTACCATATTCAGCATTAAATCCTCCCTTGATAATATTAAGTTCCTTCACAGCGCTGAGATTAACCATCATCATGGGTTTATTTGCTCGGTTATCCACAACCATCAATCCATCCATCATAAACTCGGTCTGGTCCAATCCACCACCCCGAATTTCATCACCTAAAATCCCAGCCTGTAAATGAATATACTGCGCAATATCTGTAATCATCGGAACTTCCACTATTTGCTCAGCGTCGGCAACAATGTGACTTGCCGAAATATCCATTGGTACTATCTCCCTCTCAGCAGTTACTGTTACCTCCTCTCCTGCTATTGCGGTAACTCTCAGGTCAAAATCAACTGGAGTAGTGTGGTCCACATTAACAATGATCCCGGTTTTGCTCTCAACCGCATACCCAACCATAGATGCCTGTAATGAATAGGTCCCGGGAGGAATGTTTATTATGAAGAAATGACCCTCATTATCTGTTGCTCCTCCCAGAGTAGTACCCTCAATAACAACATTTACCGCCGGCATTGGTTCACCTGTTGCAGCATCTGTAATAATTCCTGCAATTTTTCCTGTAATACCGGCTGATGTCGCTCCATGGTAAACGAATAGAGCTACACAAACCAACATAAAACAGATAATTAACTTTTTTTTCATCTTTTACCTCCTTCTTTTTAGATATTCTAAATCTAATGAATATTGATTAACAAAAACAATTAACGATAATCATCACCTCTTTTGAATAATTATTATAGACTTCAAAAACTTAGTGAAAAAGATATTTTTAAGTAACGAAGAATAGGATTTAAAATAATAGAATTGGAACTTTCAGGTCAGTTATTGATCACGAATAGGTCAGTCAATATTTATCAGAGATTTCGAACTTTAAGAATTTTAACGTCTTATCAAAATAATAGAAAGGTCTTTTGTAATAAACAAGTGTAAGTTACAAATAAATTTTAAAAATAGTAGAAAAATTAATCGATAATTCTACCTCCCTAAATTATTGTGATATGAATTGTGTAATATTTACTTGTTATTTATTAGTAAAAATATATTAAAAATAAAATAATAAATATTTTATAATTTGTCAAGTTTTTTTTTAAGTATTTATAATTTATATCTTTTTAAAAAAACTTCTTATTTCATGTATATATTACATGGAACTTTCATGATACGTTTAAAATTCATAAATCATATCAAGAAGGTTTTGAATGATTACTTTTTCATTTCCAGGCATTGTCCTGCTTCTTAAGACTTCATTCCCTCCCTCTGCATATTCATCATCTGTCGGAATATACCCAGTAGTGCCATTACAGTGACCAATCATAAAAGAAAATTTATAGGGCGATAGTTCCTTAAATTGTGTGCCAAACTCATTAAACACTTGCGCTGAAACGCCAGCAAGAATAATAGGTCCTAACTTGAGAACAGACAAATTCAACTGATTATCTGGACCTGGTTCAAATGCGTTAATACCATATTCCCGAAATTGCTTTTCTGAAGTTTCTTCCTTGCCCGGCAGCACAACAATACGCTGTATTACTTGAACAGACCCATAACGATACATTTTTATTGCTCGAGCAACTTTCATAATTTCTTCCCCTATAATAATACCCGTTATTTCAACCTCCCCAATTCCGTTTTTAAACGAGTTAATTCCTTGATAGAGAGGATTAACATCACCATTAGCTCCAATGAGCACAGGAGCAATACAATCTTCACCACATTTCTTCTCAATAAACCTCGAAGCAGCGCCAGCCCAATCACCGGTAATCATATAATTATTCCCTCCCATCACGGTACTATGCCAGCCCCAGTTTATAAGAATAGCTAAGGGCATCCCTTCAGCATCATCTATTCTCACAACACCGACTTCCCGGTCAATAGACTTATATGGATTCTTGCCAAGCACTATACCTACTCTTGCGGCTCGTGCACGACGATTAATGTTCATCTTACATATCCCTTTTCCGGCTCCAATGCGGGCTGGCTTTAGATTCCCGGCTGCCTCTTTTGCAGCATTTACCAATTTATCTCCTACTTCATCCATATAGGAAGGGACAGACGAAGGACCGCCATGAGTATGTGTAACACAGAACAGTATATTTTTGTGTGGAATGCCTGTTTCGTCTTCAACGCATTTAGATGTATTTTCCCAAAAAGAAAATGAAATTGCTATAATTTCTGCTGATATGAGGAGAGCCTTTGTCTCTCCGTCACTAAATACAATGGTACGTGCATGTAAATCATCATGAATAACTTTAAAGTTTTCCTTTCTGCCGCCGTAACCACTCATTGGAATCGGAACCTTTGGTGTGATATTCACTTTTGCAGTCCCAACTGAAAGAATGTTTTCACCATCTGCATATAATTCAGTTATATCAATTGAATAAAAAAATACGCAAAATAGTAATAACACAAATCCTCTTATTATAAACGACATCATCCTTTTCATTTCAAACCTCGCTTTTTCTTATGAAATAGTCATTTGTATTTTTTACATATAATTGTATGATAAAATCTTTCTTTAACTTTTTGATATTACAGGAAAATGATTCATCTAATACTCTCTGGATTCGAAATTAATCAAAAAAAACTCTTTAGCAAAGGTATGAGAAGTCCAATATATTATCTTACCGGGTAAAATAAAATCTATACCAATATACATCGGAGATAATCCCCAAAATAATGGTAAGAGTATCTTTGCTTCATCAGAAAAATCCGGACTCAACAAAATGAACCGACATATACCATTCCCATACAATTTTCTTATCAGGGAATAAAATTTCTGATAAAAAGGTAGCAGAATTACTATTTTTTATCAAAAATATAATAGTGGAAAAGTCAAGAAAAAGTAAAAATATTTCTTCGTATATCAATTATTTTCCTGACATTTAAGGTCTTTACTTAAAATCTCTTATTAGTGTCAAGAAATTAGGTATTTTACTATAGGTGTGTTTTGCAGGTGCTAAGGCATGCTCTTCGGGTATGTGGAAGCCCTGGTGCTAACGTGTGTACTGTCTGGCTTCCTTTACAGCGTCTGCACGACCGATATGCTGACGTATAGAACTGTTTCATGTCAACTGTCGCGGTCTCAATAGCAGCAAGTTATTGCCTGCCCATCGGGTAAGCCAGATGGACATGTTGCTTTACAAGTAAGGCGGAGGAATATCCTCCGCCCTTACTCTACTTTCCTGCCTCAGGATAGAGGGAGACCTGCACATAGTTGTTCGTGTCGAAATACATTCTGGCAGCTTCCTGAACCATTGCCGAGTCAAGGCGGTCGATCAGTTTCTCGTAGGTGAGAATCTCGCGCGGATCTGCTCCACGTCGATATTGGGCAACCAATTGCGA
>JAUWXV010000327.1 GCA_030616165.1 bacterium
TGAGAGTGTTATTCCCGGAATGAAGCTTGGTGTTCCTATAAGAGATGCAAACGAAAATATTTTATTAAATCGTAATGTTATTATTACAGAAAGATATATTAATAGATTAAAAAGTCTTGGTTATCAATCGATTATTATTCTTGACGATGAAGATACTGCTGATTTAATTGTCGAAGATAACATTTCTGAACATACAAGAAGCGTTATAAGAGCAAAGTTAAAAAACAGTTTTGAACTGTCCGAAAAAATGATAAGAGAATTCAAGGATGAATCGATAAAAGAGGTATTTAAAAATATTCATTCAGATAAATTTAAAAAAAACTTTAATGAAATCAAAATATATGAAAATTTACAAGGAGTTATTGGACAATTAATTGAGCAGGTATTGTCCAATGATGTTCTAAACGGTTTGAATTCTTTGAAGACATACGATAATTATACTTATAATCACTCAATAGATGTTGTGATAACTTCGGTAATGCTGGGAAAAAAATTAGGTTTTTCGGGTTCTATGCTTGATGAACTTGCAATGGGAGGTCTGATGCATGATATCGGAAAAATATTCATTGATAAAAAAATACTTAATAAACAGGATAAATTGACTCCTGAGGAGTTTGAAAGATTAAAGAACACCCAACCTTTGGATATGAAATTATGTCGGGGAGAAGAATTTTGGCTTCTCATGTAACTTATCAGCACCACGAAAGGCAGGATGGCAAAGGATATCCAAGAGGATTGAAAGGAAATAACAAAATTAACAGAGAAACCGGAATCGGATTGATGTCATTGTTCGGAGAAATAAGTGCTATTGCAGATGTGCATGATGCTATGATTTCTGATAGAGTTTATAGGAAAGGTTTTCCTCCGGATATAGTTATAAAATTTTTAATAAACAGCGCAGGAGTACATCTGAACAGGGAACTGCTTAATAAATTCTTTAAATTTACACCTATGTATCCTGTTGGATATAAAATTCAAATTTTAAACGGCGGATATAAAGATTATTTTGGTGTAGTTGCAAAAATAAATAGTGAGAATTTAAATAGACCGATAATCAGAATTCTTTATGACTATAATAGAGAAAAAATCGAACCAAAAGAGATAGATTTATCAAAAGAAAAAGATATTGAAATTAAATGTATAAAAGAATAAAAGTTATAATTTTAAATGTGATAATTAAAATATACAGGATAAATTAATTTTTTAATATGTTTGATAAGGTATTAATAGCAAACCGGGGTGAGATTGCGTTAAGAATAATAAGGGCATGCAAAGAACTTGGTATAAAGACAGTAGCAGTATATTCAAATGCTGACCGTGATTCACTTCATGTGAAATTCGCCGATGAGGCAGTGTGCATAGGACCCGCTCCTTTACTGGAGAGTTATTTGAATTATTCAAGGATAATTAGTGCAGCTGAGATAACAAATGCTGACGCAATTCATCCTGGATATGGTTTTTTAGCCGAAGATGCTCAATTTGCGGAGATTTGCATTTCTTGTGGGATAAAATTTATTGGTCCTTCGCCAGAGGTAATCGAAAAGATGGGGCACAAATCTTCAGCGAAAAATATTATGGAAAAGGCAGGGGTTCCGGTTATTCCAGGCAGCAACGGGACAATCAAAAACTGGAAAGGAGCAAGGGAAATTGCAGGAGAGATTGGATACCCAGTAATTTTAAAAGCGTCGGGGGGTGGCGGAGGAAGAGGAATGAGAATTGTTAATAATAATAAAGAGATGAAAAATGGATATTCAATGGCTAAGGCTGAAGTTGATAAGGCTTTTTCCAATTCTAATATATATTTAGAAAAATTATTTCTGAAACCGAGACATATTGAAATTCAGATTTTTGGTGATGAGTTCGGCAATATAGTATCTATGGGAGAAAGAGATTGTTCCATTCAGAGAAGGCATCAAAAACTTATAGAAGAATCTCCTGCTCCTGGTATATCTGAAGAATTTAGGAAAAGAATGTGTGAAACTGCTATAAAGGGGGCAAAAGAAATTGGATATAATAACGCTGGTACGATGGAATTTTTAATAAATTCAGAAGGTAAATTTTATTTTATGGAGATGAATACCAGGATTCAGGTTGAACATCCCGTTACTGAGATGACTATAGGCAGAGACCTTGTCAAGGAGCAGATTCGAGTTGCTGCCGGGTTACGCCTTGAATATAATCAAGAAGATATCAAAAATACTGGTCATGCAATTGAATGCAGGATTAATGCAGAAGACTGGGAGCGCGGATTTATTCCTTGTCCAGGAAAAATTACAAGTCTTCATGTCCCGGGTGGTCCTGGGATAAGAATCGATACTCATATTTACAATCAATATGAAATCCCACCATACTATGATTCATTAATTGCAAAAGTAATAACTCATGGACGGAACAGAGAAGAAGCTATAGGAAGAATGGAAAGAGCATTAGAAGAATTTATCCTTGAAGGAATTAAAACTAATATACCTTTTCATCGAAAGGTGCTTAGAAATATAAATTTCAGAGAGGGATTATTAAGCACTGCATTTTTAGAAGAGAAAATAAAAAATGAATATTCCTGAAAATTTATATTACACGAAGGAACATGAATGGTCTTCCGTTAGTGGAGACATAGTAACTGTTGGAATTACAGATTATGCGCAAGGTGAGCTTGGTGATATTGTTTTCGTTGAACTTCCGAAGATTGGGATAGAAACCACTGTAGCGCAGCCTTTTGGTGTGATTGAAGCAGTAAAGACAGTCTCCGATTTATATGCACCAGTTTCCGGAAAAGTCGTCGATGTTAACAATGCTCTTGTAAATGAGCCAGATTTGATTAATAAAGACCCCTATGGTGAAGGATGGATCATTAAAATTCAAGCAGAAAATAAAGAAGAATTTGATAATCTTCTCGATGCCTCCGGATATAAAAAGTTAATAGAAAATTGAAACAAATCGTACAAATGAATCCTTAGCAAAACACGGAATCTGGATTTTGTATTAATATTTTTTATAAAAAAATCATCGTTTTATTATCAATTTGTTAAATTTAAAATGGTATATATTCCTAATACTGAAGAAGACCGAAGGACTATGCTTCGTGAGATAGGAGTTGAAAAATTTGACGAACTTATAGACAATATCCCGAAAGAATTGAGATTAAAGGGGGAATTAAAAATTCCTGAAGGAATATCCGAATTTGAAGTCTCAAAATTGATGAGAG
>JAUWXV010000256.1 GCA_030616165.1 bacterium
AAAAAAGAGATATTCTGGAATTTCAACTAAATGAAATAAGGATGGTAAATCCTATAATAGGTGAAGATGAGAAACTGGAGCGGGAAATAAATATAACAGAAAATTTCGAAAAAATTTGGGAACTGGCTAACCAGAATTTTCAGATTCTTGATGGTGAAAGTGATTCTGTAGGTGAAAAACTTAATATGGTTTTAAATTACTTGAAAGAATTAATGAGTATAGATAAAAGTTTTGAGGAAGTTAAAAAATATATTGAATCTGCTTTGATTGAAGTTAGAGAATCCGCGCAGTTTTTCAGTAAATATACAGACCAGAATACTTACAGTCCTGAAAGGCTGGAAGAAACAAGAATGAGACAGAGTCAACTATACAATTTAAAAATAAAATATAGTAAAACGATTTCCGATATTCTTAAACGAAAAGAAGAGATAGAAAATGAACTTAAATTTACTGAAAATATTGAAGAAAGGCTGAAAAATATCGAGATAGAGATAAAGGAAAAATTAAGAATATTCGGCAAATTATCGAAAGAACTTTCAGAAAAAAGGGAAAAAGCCGCTGAAGAGATGAGCAAATCTATAACAGAATTACTTCATAAATTAGGGATGAAATCGGGTTTATTTTCTGTTAATGTATTTAGGAGAGATTCAGATGATGGGATTGCTGAAATTGACGGGAAAAGATATTTTGCTGACCATCATGGGATTGATGGAATAGAATTTTTGGTTGCAACAAGCAAGGGAGAAGACCTTAAACCGCTGGCTCGTATTGCTTCATTAGGAGAGATTTCAAGAGTAGTACTCGCTGTTAAATCAATACTCGCCGAAGGGGATGAAATACCGATATTGATTTTTGACGAAATAGATGTCGGAATTTCTGGAAGAATTGCATCCGCAGTTGCAAAAATATTAAAAGAACTTTCTCGTTATCATCAGGTCATATGTATTACCCATCTTCCCCAGATTGCAGGTGCAGGCGATACTCACTTTTCTGCTATTAAAAAAGAGGAAAAAGAGAGAGTCTTTACAAAAATTGGAAAACTTAACTTTGATGAGCGAAAATATGAAATTGCCAAATTACTTGGTGGTGAAAAAATAACGAAAATTAATTTGAAAAATGCGGAAGAGTTATTAAAGGAAGGAAAAAATTTTTAGGCATGGACAAAATAGTTATCATCGGAGGGAATAGATTAGAGGGTGAAGTAGTTGTGAGTGGTTCGAAAAATGCAGCTCTACCTGTTATGACAGCGACTCTTCTTTCCTCTGGGAAGTTTGTTATAGAGAATGTTCCTGAGCTTCGTGATGTTAAAACTATGGCAAATTTACTTAAAATTATTGGTGCGGATGTTAAATTCTCAGAACAAAGAATGGATATAGATACATCTAACTGTAACAAATTTGAAGCGCCGTATGACCTCGTAAGAACTATGAGAGCATCAATATATGTTCTTGGTCCTCTTGTCAGTAGGTTTGGATATGCAAAAGTTTCCTTACCAGGTGGATGTGCCTGGGGTCCAAGACCGGTAAATCTGCATTTAGAAGGATTAAAAAAGTTAGGTGCTGACATAACACTTGACCAGGGTTATATTATAGCAAAGGCAAAAAGATTGAAAGGAAGTTTGATTAAGTTTGATGTCTCTAGCGTCGGTGCAACAGGCAATATTATGATGGCTGCGGTTCTTGCACAGGGAACAACAGTGATTGAAAATGCTGCAAAAGAACCAGAAATAAAAGCATTGGCAGAATTTCTTGTCAAAATGGGTGCAAAAATTGATGGTGCTGGAACAGAAAGGCTTGAAATTGAAGGGGTAGATAAACTTCACCCTGTAAAAGAAATAATGATTCCTGATAGAATAAATGCAGGTACATTTATTGCGGCAGTATCTGTAACAGGAGGAAGGATTACAATAAAAAAATCGAATCCAGACCATTTAACATTTGTACTATCCAAGTTTCAGGAGGCAGGGGTTAAATTTAAATTCTATAATTCAGATATTATAGTTGATGCTCCCGATAAATTAAAGCCGATAAATGTTACAACAGCTCCTTATCCGGGATTTCCAACGGATATGCAAGCACAATGGACTGCTTTGATGAGTATTACTCCCGGAATAAGCATCGTTAAAGATACAATTTATCTTGACAGGTTTAGCCACATACCCGAATTGAGAAGGCTTGGGGCAGATATTCAGGTCGAAAATAACAGTGCTATTATTAAAGGTATGAGAGAACTCAAGGGGGCAGCGGTTATGTCAACAGACCTGAGGGCTTCTGCTTCTCTGATTATCGCTGGTCTCGCTGCCAAAGGTAGAACCGATGTCTTAAGGGTATATCATATTGATAGAGGATACGAAAAAATTGAAGAAAAACTGAAAAAACTCGGTGCTCAAATCTGGCGTGAAAGAATTTAACTTACTTTCTTTGAAAAGAAAGTAAGCAAAGAAACTTTTAACTTATTCCATATCCCTTGCTTTGCAAGGGATATGGAATTGGAATTTAAAAATTTCAAATTCATACATAGGAAATTAAGAGTTTACTTGAAGTTTGTTTATATATGAAAATCTTAAAAGTAATTGAAAATAGGACCGGATGGAAGGCAGGGCTGAGGGAAGGCGATAGGATTATTTCTATAAATAATAATATTGTTAATGACCAAATTGACTATAAATATTATATTAGCGAACAGTATGTTGATTTAAACATATCAAGAGGTAATGGTGAGATTAAAATTGAGATAGAAAAAGACCCCGATGATGACCTCGGAATTATCACAGATAGTTTTAATATCAAAAGATGTAAGAATAAATGCGTTTTTTGTTTTATTGACCAGAATCCGTCTGGAATGAGGAAATCAATTTATATTAAGGATGAAGATTATAGACTCTCATTTCTTTATGGTAATTACATAACAATGACCAATCTTAATAAAAAGGATATCAAAAGGATAATCGAGCAGAGACTCAGTCCATTATATGTATCAATGCATGCAGTTGATAAAAAGGTCAGAAAATTTTTATTGGGCGGAAATGAGAAAGATAATATTATTGATAAAATAAAGATATTGATAAGTAATGATATTGAACTTCATGGACAGGTCGTTTTATGCCCTGAAATCAATGATGGAAAAATTTTAAAAGAGACTGTGTTTGAACTTTTTAAATACTATCCCTATTTCAGGTCTCTTTCGGTTGTACCAGTTGGTTTGACAAAATTTAGAACAGACTTATATCCAATAAAAAACATAAATAAAAATTATTCAAAAAAGATAATCAAAAAAATAGAGGAATTTCAGAAAAATTTTAAAAGGCAAATAGGTGAAAATTTTGTTTATCCGAGTGATGAATTTTTTATATCGGCGGATATTCAATTGCCGCCAAAAGGATATTACGATGGTTTCTATCAGATTGAGAATGGAGTGGGTATAACAAGGAAATTTCTTGATAATTTTTATATTCAATCAAAATTATTTCCGAAGGAAATTCCAGCAAGAAAAAGAATATACATAGTTACAGGAATTCTTATGTATAATATTATTAATAATGAAATAGTTCCGATACTCAAAAAGATAGAAAATCTTGAGGTTTTCATGATTAGAGTAAAAAATAGATTTTTTGGGAGCACAGTCACAGTGAGCGGTCTTCTGACTGGGAGGGATATTGGAGATACCATAAAAAAGTTAGAACCTGATGGATTGGTTATTTTGCCGCCAGATTGTGTTAATAATGAAGGATTGTTTCTCGATGACTGGAGCCTTAAAGACATAAAAAAATACACTTCTTGTGAAATTAAAGTATTTCGGGGAAATTTTTTTTCTGAATTAATTAAAGATTAAATTAAACATTTTTTAATAAAACTATAATAAAATTTTAGAACGAGAAATGTCGATTCCACTGGTATCAATCGTTGGTCGTCCCAATGTTGGAAAGTCAACAATTTTTAATAGAGTAATTAAAAAAAGAAAAGCTATAGTGGACAGAACTCATGGAGTTACAAGAGATAGGAATACCGTTGAAACGGATTGGAACGGATTTGAATTTTTATTGACTGACACTGGTGGATATATTCCTGATACTGAGAAAGAAATTGAAAAAGAGGTAAAAGAACAAGTTGAAATATCTATAAATGAGTCTGATGTTATACTATTTGCTGTTGATGTGAAGACTGGTTTAACAGGACTTGATAGTGAGATAGCAAAGCTTTTAATAAAAAGTGGAAAGAAGGTTATACCAGTGGTGAATAAAGTTGACAATGAAAATACGGAGATATTAGCGGATGAATTTTACGGACTTGGGCTCGGTGAACTTGCAAAAATCTCTGCTTTAAATGGAAGAAATATTGGTGATTTACTTGATCGAATTACCGAAAGTCACTCATTTAAAAAGGTTATTTCAGAAGAAGAGGACATAGAAAAAGAGGTTAAAGTTGCAATTATCGGCAAGCAGAATGTCGGTAAATCTTCATACGTAAATGCGGTTCTTGGTTCAAAAAAGATGATTGTAACCGAAATTCCGGGAACTACAAGAGATTCTGTCGATTCCGTATTGAAATACAAAAATAAAATAATAAGAGTTATCGATACCGCCGGTCTGAAAAAATTAAAGAAGATAAAAGAAAATGTTGAATATTACAGCAGCATTCGTACCTTTGAAAGTATTGACCGAAGTGATATATCAGTTGTGATGGTCGATGCTCTGGAGGGGATAACTAATAATGATTTGAAGATAATTGACTACTGCGTGAAGAAATTGAAGGGGGTGCTTTTGGTTTATAATAAATGGGATATTATTGAAAAAAAAGAGGGAAAATATAGTTCTCTCGAAAAAGAGACCTATTTTAAGTTAAAAAGTATGGATTTTATCCCAATGATAACCATCTCTATCTTAAAAAACATAAGAGTATTCAATGTTCTTGATATGTGCATTGAAATTTTTAAAGAAAGGATAAAAAAGGTAAATATAAAACATTTAAATGAAGTATTAAAAAATGCTTTGGAAAAGTCTCCTCCTCCAAGTTTTTCAGGTAAAAAGGTCGATATAAAATTCGGAACTCAAGTTTCAACTTCACCTCCTATTTTTTTGCTTTTTGTAAATATTCTTAAGGGTATAAAAATACAATATGAAAGGTATCTTAAAAGAGAGATTAGGAACAATTTTGGTTTCAAAGGTGTTCCTATTGTCATAAAATTTAGGAAAAAATAACTTGCTTCTTAAAAAAGAAGTGAGCAAGAAAAC
>JAUWXV010000164.1 GCA_030616165.1 bacterium
CCACTCCCACATTCCCAATCGGTGATTTCACAAACATCTCAACATTTCCACGATCGGGTGTTATAATATTTCTTAAATTTTCAATTATATCCCCAGCATTTATATACTGCAGTTGAAAAATTTCTATCTCGAGGTCGCCCAGCAATTCTGTCTTACGATTTTTAACAAGAATTATATCATTCTTTCTTATGTAATTATATTCATTCGCAGTGAGAATTGCCTCCAGAGCACCCTCAAAGGGAACATTTTGAAGCCTCACCGTCACAAGGTCTGCCTCATTTACGTCTTTCGATATTACAATATTCACATTATAAACCTCACTAAAAACCCTTAAAAGGTCAATGATAGAAATATTTCTGTAATTCATCATTTCAATCTTTTGCTCTGCCAGCGCAGATTTATGAGGAATTTTTACTGAAAGCCCCTCTTCGATTAGTTCAATATTATAACCAACCTTTTCAGAAAGGTCAATTACAATCCTGACAATATCCGGATTTGTAAACCATTGACTTACACGAATTCGTTTCACTGGACCTTCATTTACATTGATTATCCTTGAATTTTTAAATCTCGCATTTCTAATATCAACTACTACTTTAAACGGAAATTCTCCTGCTTTCAACGAAAAATATCTGTAATCGGGAATAAAATCTGTAATAACTTTTACAACTATATTACCATTTTCAACTTGAACATTAATATTTTTAACAAAATTGACATCATCTTTTGCAGATACTGAAATAATCAAAGAAAATTGGATGAGCAAAAATAGTATTAAAATATAGATACTTTTCATTTTTCTCCTCCAAGTCTCAAAATAAATTCTTTATTGCTCTCTCTCAAAACCACACAATCTTTTTCAACTTTAACTATTTTTTTACCCTCAACAACATCTCCTTCCCAATAAATCTTATTATTAATGACAGCAATTGCTCCTCCATTGACCCATTGAACTCCACTTAAAACAAGACTCAGCGTTTCCTCAGCCTGTTTTTGTTCAACAGTTATTTGTTTTTTAACCTCCCTGAAAAACGGGTCTCTATCACCCCAATCGCCATCAAACTTTTTAACTGGTGCTGTGTCATCAGGGGCTAAATCATCAACATTAGAAGATATATTCCCCCTTGAAGGGATTTTTACATCCGCAGAAATCGGTGGTTTACCAATTGAAAAAGAATCACCCGGTAGAACTGACTTGGTTGGATTTGAAAAAAATGTCGTATAAATATAAAAAGACGCCACAATAATTAAAAGCACAATCAATATCTTCACCGTTGTACTTAATTTATTCATAAATTTCCTTTTTTATTAACTTTATGAACAATCCAGAATATAATAAAGTTTAAAATAATTTAAAAAACTTCCTGACCTGATTAATTCATAAAATTGAGCTAATATCCTGAATACGGTAATGTAAATGAAAAATTAATAATCGTCTTTCCATGTTTTATTTGTCATTCCCACGAAAGTGTGTGTTGCATAACACCCCCGTGTCATTTTCCTCCTTAGGCGAAGAATGACAAAAGTCTTCAATTCTCGCGTAGGGGCGGGTTTACCCGCCCTCTTTTAAGGGTGAACAAGTTCGCCCCTACACGTAATGACAAAAAAAATATTTCTGCAACATCCACGAAAGTATGTGTTGCACAACACCGCCGTGTCATTTCGACCGAAGTCTCCTCCGAAGGCGGTTCCGCCTTTGGCGGAGAGAAATCTCATAACGCTTGCTGTAGAAGGTGTTCCCACAAAATAGCCTATAATAATGTCTTTTAATTAAATGTAGGGGCGAACCTATGTGCGTGCACTGTGTGCTTGCACTGTGTGCCTGTCCTTTGGATTCGCCCTCTTTGTTTTCTAATAGCTAATATCTATAAGCTTGAGGCTATAATCCAGTTATTGTCATTCCCACGCCCACCTTGTCATTCCCCCGAGAACTCGGGGGAATCCATCTTCTTCTGGCGAAGGTATTCCCACAAAATAGCCTATAATAATGTCTCTTAATTAAATGTAGGGGCGAACCTGTGTGTTCGCCCTCTTTGTTTTCTAATAGCTAATATCTATAAGCTTGAGGCTATAATCCAGTTATTGTCATTCCCGTACCCACCTGTCATTCACGTCTCCTCTGGATTCCCGCTTTCGTATGTGTTGCACAACACCCACCTGTCATTTCGACCGAAGGCGGTTCCGCCTTTGGATTTTGAGCTTGATTTGACACTTGTCCCGCCAAAGGCGGGGTTTGGATTTTGACATTTGAAATTAAATATTCTATTTTCTACTAATATAGAAGAATTATTAGTTAAAGGTTCAAGAAATCACTTCACTATATAAATAAGTATATACCACAAGATAAATATCCATTTCTGGATAGTTATTATCATCTGCTGATATTGTCACAGAACCCGCCTTCAACAAAAAAGGGAAATCATCAAAACTCTCAATAAATCTTCCCAAATCAAAATATTTCCCGGTCATCCATATATTTATTGGTATTTTAATAATAGGTGAACTTTCAGTTTGCTCGGCAAAAAGAATATCTTTCTGTGGTGTAATTCTTTGAAAATGTATGCCATATTGTTCCCCCTTCCTCTGGATTACATTTGATATATACAATAATTCATCTTTGGAAGGAATTTTTCCTTTAGTCTTCTCGATATCTCTTTTAATATTTTCAATATCATCCTGAAGCTTTTTTATCCCCTCCGTAGAACTCTTTGCCTTATTAAGACCATCATTTATTTTTGCAATCTCGAGTTTCATTTCAGCAATCTTTCTGTTCTGAATATTGTAAAAACCAAAAAACCATAAAAGTATCAAACCCACCAGCCCAATAACATACAATATAAATCTTTGTTGATAATTCAAATTCATTTTATAAATCAAATAATACAAGTAATTTCAAAATGAAGTTTTTCACTGCTCCCTTCTGGAGAAATCTCCTTATAGGGTTTTACCCTTGAAAAAAAAGCAGTATTTTCGAGACGCACCATAAAATCTGCTAAAAACATTCCGGAATTAAAATCCGTGTTGTTTACATATCCAGTGATTATAACATTATTTGGAGAAATATTGACATCATTTATCGTTATGTATTCAGGAGTTATATTACTTAAGATTTTCATTACTCCAACAACATCTGCTGTCTCAGTAATGCCAGTAATCTGAGACATAAAATAATCCTTCTCATTCTCAAGAGCACTTTTTTGATTTTTAAGCCTATCATAATCCTTGAGTATTGGATAAACACTGCCGCTGTAAAGATTAATTTGGCTTAATCTTTTTTCAAAATCAGATTTATTTTTAAATATCATTATGGAGAAGATTCCAAGAACAAACAGAATAAAAATAGAAGCAAGTTTAAATTTTATTTTTTCTTTTACTTTACTCTTTTCTACATTGCCAGGAGACAGAATAGCCCTTTCCTCTTCTTCGGAGAGGTGAATGGAAATTTCCTTTTCTTCTGGCTCTACCTCTTTCCCTCTCAACACCTCAAGCAGCCTATCGGTTGCTAACTCTTTATTCTTATTATGCATGCCAATCGACCTCTTCACTTTTATGTAGGGGCGACCCGCTGGGTCGTCCCTCCTGATTCATTACCATTATGCATGCCAATTAATCTCTTCACGAACAAGTGATAAAACTAACTTTTCATCAACAATTTTTTTATTACTTCTTAACATAGCAATGAGAGAATTGTGACACAAAACAGTTATCCTTCTCGGAAAACCCTGTGTGTGAATATAAATCTGTTTTAATGCTTTGTCAGTAAAAAGGATTCTCTCGGAATTGGAACTCGCCATCTTCAATCGGAAATTTATCAAACCTATGGTATCCTTTTCATTAAGGGGATTTATCACATATCCCATAGTAACCCGGTCAAGGAAATTGGGCTGACGCTTCATCTTCTGAAGGAATTCCGGCTGAGCAAATATTATCAGTTGAAGTAACTTATATTCGTTGGTCTCATAGTTTAAAAGTGTCCTTAAAACTTCAACGTATGTTGGTGTCAGTTTCTGACCCTCGTCAATAATTAATATTACAATTTTCTTTTCTTTAATCCCTTTCCCAAGAAGATATTTCTCGAGTTCGTTCTTATGTTCAAATGAAGAGCGTGCAGATGTCTCTATTCCAAATGAGGTTGTAAGATTCTTTATGAATTCGAATTCAGACTTAAAAGTTGGGTCGAGTATTAATCGCACAATAAAATTTGACTTTTCTTTTGCAAATTTTTGAATCAAAAGCCTGCTAACAGTGGTTTTGCCGGTTCCCACATCCCCAAGGATTACAGAAAGCCCCCTCCTTAACCTGATGGCAATTTCAAGCCTGTTCATACATTCCCGATGCTCTCGGGAATAATAAAAAAATGCGGGGTCAGGAGAGGTCGAAAAAGGTTCGTTTCTTAAACCTAATAACTTATAATAATCCATTCTTTTTTCTCCTGAAGATTTCTTTTATGGGTACTCTTTCTAATCTTAATTTTTTTATCTTTTCAAGTTGTTGCAATGTTTGGTCAATAAAATATCTGTAATTACTTCCTTCACTTCTTGAAACCTCTTCAATCAGCCCAATTCTCAAATAATAATTCAAAGTATCAATTGACAATTCACTCAACCTTGCTAAATCACCGATAAGATAAATCTTTTCCATAATACCTTCTTGCTATTCTAAATAGGGAGTAGAAAATTTATATTACTCAATGGTTTCATATATTACTCAATAGTTATTGAGTAATATATAATTAAATCTAATAAACTTTTTTCCTTATGTCAAGAAATTTTTATATTTTTTTTAAAATCTTTCCCAAAAAAATAACCTCCTTCTGAATTATTGTGATAATTAACTAATCACCCATTCACCAAATAAAACATAAAAATCGCTTTGAAAATTCACTCTAATTTGTTATTTTATAAAGCAAAAATGCATATTTGAGGCATTGAATATGAAACGAGGTAAGGGTAATTCGGGGACACAATACTAATTATTCCTGGTTTTTAGCTTGAATTTCGGACCACGTTTCCGATGTAGAAGCATACGTACAAAGTAGGAAGTACGAATGACGAATTGGGAATAGGCAATGGGTAAGAGGCAATAGGAAAAACGAATTATGAATTGGGACAAGAATTCTGGACTGAGTGCATAATGCTGATGAGCGTATCCAATCGTGCTATGTTAAAATGTATGATTTTCTGAGTATGTTGTCAATAATTAGTATTGTGTCCTAGAACGCCCAGGGTAACCAGCGGCGTCAAAAGACTTGCAAGTAAAACCACAGCGTTTCTCGCCGTCTGGTTGATACTTTTGTTATGCAATTTCAGTTTTCCCTATTTAAACGATTCCACATTATATCGTCATATTGAGTGGGGAAAATATCGTTATTAAAATTCTTTTTTATGTCTAATATGATAAGTTTTTGAAGTTTTTCATATGTGCTTTCGTCTATTTGCTCTACTGTTTTCGACAATATATTCTCATTAGGGAATGACTTCTTCAAATGTTTTAGAATTGGAATGTCAATAGCGGTATTTAAAAAAGGTAATATTGTCTTTGCTGTTCGCATGTTCGGCAAACTTGAATAGTAGACATAGACTTTTAGCGAAACGTCGAGTAGCTTTGCTGCATGACCATATAGGGCATAACCCGATTTTTTGATGATTTTATTATTTCTTTCTTTTTGTGCTGTTTTAATATTGCTTGCAAACCAATTACAGAATCCCTTATGAAATGCCTGAAATTCTGTAATATTTTTTATATTTTCCAACGTTTGAAATTCTACGTGCAATTTGCCAGCAATTTTTGGTTTTGATTCTTTTTCAAACAAGCGAATCATAGCTGTAAATGTCAAAGCCATATCAATGACATTTTTCTGTTTTATCTCAGCCGTAATATATGAATTTTCTGTATTCATATTTTTACACATAACGCCGAACTCGCCAGCAGCGAGGGACGCCAGGCCCTTGCCGTCAGGTGCAGTGATATGTTGGCCTATTTTGAGAAGATTTTATCAATAGCCTCCATATTGAAACCGCTCATATGCAAATGTGCCTTATTAAAATCTACGAAACGATAATCCTTTTTGAATTCATTATGTTCGTCTTTTGTAGTTTTGTAATCAACAAATACCAATGGATTCTTTTTACGACCAAAAACCTCTTCATCCCAGTATGCTTCTTGATAATTCTTAACCAAAGAATATATGGTTTGTCTTGCATAGATATCATGGAATGGTAGAGAGTATCCAATTATCGCCATTCCAAAATTTAGACATCCAGCTACACCAAGCCCATTCCAAAAATCGCCAAGCGCACTTGCGTAGACAATTTTATTTGTAGATGGAGACAGTATCCATGGGGTTGTAAAAAACATTATTTGCTGCTTGTAGAGCCCTTCAACGTTTGCAGCCCTATACATATTCAATAAGGGATCATTATCATGTCGAGGTCCATCAAGTATTTTAGTCAGGCCCCAATCAATCCTGCCATTAAACACAGGGTGATTTGGTAGTGAATTAACTCCTTGTTCTTTATAAGTTTTTACATATTCAAGGTATTGGCTTTTGTCAAACCAGTCTATCGAGCCATGCAATTTTAGTATTATTACCTCATCTTTGCTTGAATCGATTATGCCACTATAACTCGATACTGATTTGAAACGGTTAGGGAAAAGTCGATATGGCTTTCCAATTGCATCTAGCGAACGTTCTAAAAGAATATCGTAGTTGAAGGTGAGAACGTAGTCATTAGGTCTTAGACGGCGAGCGAACTCAAGATAAAGTTCAGGAATCTTGTCAGGAGAAGGCATGTGCTGGGCTAGAATTTTTCCTATTAAAGTCTTTACAACCACTTGGCCCTCATTACCATCCCTGCTCCAAGTATCTCCCCCTCGTAATCCAAGATAGTGCTCAATATCCAAATAGCCCAAGAATTCTTCAAAATTTAGAGTATCGCGAGACAGATTTATTCCATCGCAATCTCGACGATATTCAATATATGCGTCAATATCTTCTCTAAGCATGCCAGCTCGCCCGCAAAGCGTTTTACTTCTATTAAGAATCTGCTCCCAAAGTTCATCTCCAAGTGGAAGACCAGCGGGCTTGGAAAAACCAGCTCCTAATATTATTACCCTATATTTTTTCTCTGTCATTGAGTTTTATTTCCCTTGGCAATATGAGTGCCAATGCCGAGTTGACCGGCAGGTTCTCCTGTATAATGGTCGCTTGCGGCTGGTTATGCCTCGCTTTCATCTGCTAAAATGGTTCCCCATTCGGGTGTCTCTATCAATTTTAGGCCTTCTTCATCAAAAAATTTCACAAAAGCTGGCCGCTTAACTGGTTTCTCACTTTCATACTTAGCGGGCTGGCATCTATAGCCACGAGAATGTGTTTTTATAATAGAAAGCGGGGTATAAGCTACGAACACCGGATATTCTGGAACAGCTAAGGAATAATATGGAATCGCTAAAACCATATTAGGGTGAATCTTGCTTAATTTTCCAACGAACCCATAAATAGGATTATTCTTTTTTCCGGAAGTTGGGTATTTACCTTTTACTTGAACGGGCCTAATAGTTTCGCCTTCCCCTGCAACATACTTTGAGACTATGAAATCAAAGCCTTCATCTCTATGCGGGAAATACACATTCCAACCGGCATTAGCGAATCTTCCAGCTACATGCAGTTCTGCGGAATAGTCAGTTACTTTCATTTTATTTAAGTAGGCATAACGTTGAAGTGAGCAGCAGCACCAAAAAGCCTACCCGATAAGGGCGCAGTGCTACTCGCTGTCCGCTCAACTGATTTGTTACACCTTGATGTTTATTATTGATTAATGTTATTATCCCTCTTTTAATATCCTTTCCGTCCAGTCGGTAAGTAGATTAGCCAAAACTGGCAATGAGCATCCGAAAGTAATTCTACGAGTCTTTAGCCAGGCACTTTGAATAGCCACAATCCAATACCGCATTGGAGGGCCATGATTAAAACCGAAAATTGGACCACCGCTCATCCCGACAATACTATCAAGAGGCATGTCAGGGTCCAATTGACCAATAAAACGAGAATATTTCGTCTTTTTTATGTTTTCTGGTGGAGAAGCCAGTTTTTGCACACTTATCAAGGTCGGTGATACTGATCCCAGCGTCTGCAAATTTTGATCAGCCTCACTATGGATTGTAGTAATAAATTC